>CBIHPU010000308.1:0-5061 GCA_966211935.1 uncultured bacterium
AGCTTGCTGAAGATTTTTATTCGATCGCGTGATTTTGAGTGAAAGATCACCTTAAAAATATTGCCGGTAATTTCTCCAGATTAAGGGCTTTTCAATATATTCGCATCAAGTAAAAAGCCAGCAGGGTTTAATTAGCGATCAAAGGAAAAATTCACCATTTGTTTAATAACGATATAAATGTCGAAAAACAAAAGTAATCCTCCAAAAAAACAAATTACAGTTGCGCCACTGCAACCGAATTACAAAATTTTTGCATTTCCGAATCATTATATTCCCTATATCATTCTTGCATTGCTGAGTTTTGGAATTTATTTCAATTCCATCAAGAATGAAAACGCACTTGACGATGGCATCATTCTTCACAAGAATGAATTTGTTTTGGAGGGTGTAAAAGGCATCAAAGACATAATGACCAAAGATGCCTATTACAGTTTTTACAGGCAGATGAACGCGGAAGATCAGCTTAAAGGCGGTCGTTACAGGCCGCTTAGTGTTGTAAGTTTTGCGATTGAACAGGAATTCATAGGCACTTACCGGAACGGAGTTTTCCAAAACATCAGGGACATCAACAAAGACGGGCAGATTCAGCGTGATGAAGTAAATAAGTGGGAAGATCTGAACAATGACAATCTGATTCAGCCGAACGAGTGTCATGAATGTTGGGATAAAAACAAATCAAATTTTTATAGGGATACGGTAAAATTCAAGGATCCGAAAACTGGTGCGTGGAGATCTAAATTTCAATCTGACACAATTCCTGCTGATAAATTGAAAGACAAGGACTGGAAAGGTCTGCCAATATATACGGAAGATATTAATCAGGATGGAAACGTAAATGATAAAGATTGCGAGGTTGAGGGTGCGAGTCTCAGGCACTTTAATAATGTGCTTTTCTATGCAATTTGTGTCGTATTGCTCTTCGGATTACTGAAAAATTATTTATTCAGGCACAACCACGACTGGGCTTTTCTTGCAACGCTTTTGTTTGCTATTCACCCTATTCACACTGAGGTTGTTGCCAACGTAAAAAGCCGCGACGAAATATTTTCTATACTGTTTATGACATTGACGCTGACTTTCGCTTTCAGGTACATGGACACAAAGAAGGTTAAAGACATCTGGCTTACCGGTTCCATGTTTTTTCTTGCACTGCTCTCTAAGGAGTATGCAGTAGTGCTTTTGCCCCTTATTCCGCTCACATTTTACGCGTACAGAATGGTTGATTTCAATTTAATAGCTGAATCGGCCGCTGCAAAAAAAGGTATAAAGAAAGCTGAAGCCAATCAAAACCAAAAAAAGGATTGGTGGAGTATAATTTTTGTGAATCATATAAGAGAATGGATGCTAATAGTTGTTTTGATCGGGTGGGTCGCAATTATGTATTCACTCGCAGCCGGCGCAGAACAGCATAAATTAGACACGGGAGCGGCAGAGGCAAAAAAAGATGGGAAAATGGCCGGAATGGCCTTCATTTACAGTATTGGAGCATTGCTTTTATTCGCACGTGAGATCAAGGCGCGCACTGTAACCGGACTTATATCAGTGATGTCTGTGTTTCTCATAATTTACATCGGGCTGCGTTTTGCGTCTGTAACTTTGATCACCACAGTTCCGAATACCGAGATCTTGAATGATCCGTTTTTACCTGTAACAGTTGATGATCCTTCAAAGGGCTGGGTAAACGATCCTGAAAGTTTTTGGGCGACGAAAATTTTTATTTTGCTGAAATACCTCGGACTTCTTTTATGGCCCGCTACCTTGAGTTCAGATTATTCCTTCAATACAATTGAGTTCCGTCATTTTACAAATCCCGAAGTATTATTGTCTATTCTTGTTTATTCAGCTCTTACTGCGTTGACTTTAATACTCGTGTTTAAGAAAAGAAGTAAACTGGCGTTTGGATTTCTTTTCTTTTTCGGCAATCTCGCTATGGTGGGAAACATTTTTATGAATATCGGCGCAACAATGGGAGAACGCCTTGTCTTTCACTCTTCGCTTGGTGTAACTGTCGTTGTCGCCTGGCTTTTAACAGAGGGTTTGGGTCGGTGGATAAAGAATCTGGCACTGCAAAGAACAATAGTTATTGGAGGTACATTAGTTCTGGTTGCATTGGGCAGTTATAAAACCTGGCAGCGTAATTATGACTGGAAAAATGATATAACACTTTTCACAAATGATGTTTCAACTGTTCCGAATTCCGTATTGGTGCTTGGAAATGCGGGCGCACGATGGATAGATCTTGCTGACTGGCCAAAAAATGTAGATAAACGCGAGCCATATTTGAAAAAAGCAAAGGGATATTTGCGTCATGCGCTTGATCTGCATCCAACGTACGTGAACGGATATTTAAATCTTGGTTTGTGTTATTATCAATTGCATGAATTTGATGTAAAGCAAAACTGGCTGGACAGCGCTGCTATTACCTGGAAAGAAGCTGAAAGATTATATCCAACCAATCCATATTTGTCTATCTATTATGGTAAACTGGTTCCGAGATTAGTGCAGGAAGCGAAAATGCGTGGACAGACGGGCGATTTTCAAACTGCATTGCGTTTTATGAAACTGGCTTACTGGGTTAATCCAAATGACGCTGAAACCGCGTATAACATGGGAGGCGCTTATCATTCGCTTCAGAAATGTGATTCTGCTGTTATGTATTTTCAGCAGAGCTTAAAGCTGAATCCAAATCACAAGCTGGCGCAGGAAGGATTAAGAGCCGCGCAAATGTGTGTCAGCGGAAATACACAGCCTGCAGTTATTAAGCCTTAACGTTTCCATCCGCAAATGCAGGTGTGGGAATGGATACTGTTGCTGATAGCCGCATTTGGAGCCGGATTTGTTGACGCGATTATTGGCGGCGGCGGATTGATACAACTGCCGGCAATAATGAACCTCGCGCTTCCGGGCAAAGACTTTCCGCTCATCTTCGGAACAAATAAACTTGCGGGCTTCGCAGGGACCGTTGTAGCCACCGCGCGATATCTCCGAAGTACAAAAGTGGTAGCCGCAGCAATTATTCCGGCAATACTTACTGCAATTCCCTCAGCGTTTCTCGGTGCTTATGCGGTAAAAGGAATCGAAAAAGAAATTCTTGAACCTGTAATCATTGTTCTGTTCTCATTGGTGGCGATCTATACTTTCATTAAAAAAGATTTCGGTGTCAGTAAACCAAAACAGATCTCCGACCGGAAAAAAATAACGCTGAGTTTGTTTACAGGAATTATCATTGGATTTTATGATGGATTTTTCGGTCCGGGTACAGGAAGCTTTTTGATTTTTATTTATATCATCCTTTTCGGTTTTGAGTTTATGCAGGCATCCGCCCATGCAAAAACTGTAAACAGCATTACAAACATATCTGCCTTAGCGTTGTTTATTTATCATGGAGATGTGCTCTACGCAATCGCTTTTCCAGTCGCGGCAATGAACATCATCGGCTCGCTGCTTGGAAGCTCTCTTGCAATAAAAAAGGGGAGCGGATTTATAAGGATATTTTATATCTGCGTGGTCTCACTGTTTATTGTAAAGATGATCGTGGATCTTTTCGTTTGAAAGAAACTAATAGTTCTTCGCCGCTTTGCGATGCATTCCGGCAATTTCTTTTGCGAGCGGAGCAGGGGAGAGAACCTTGACTTCCGCTCCGTAGGATAAAATAATGCGTTTCAGTTCAGGATTCGGTGACAGAAAAAGACTTATCACTATTTCCTTTTCGGTTTCGCTGACTAATTTCTGCGACTGGTGAATTGGAAGTCCCTTTATATATTTTCCCATCAAAGGACTAAAGGATAAAATTATTTCCCTCGGCTTGTCTTGTGAGTAGATAACGCCAATGTTGTCTGCAAAAACAGTTTGCGGATCAACTTTTTTATCGCGCTCAAATTTCTTTGCGCCTGTTTCAATTTTGATGATACGATCAAGACCAAATGTTCTGAACTCTTTTTTTCCTTCGAGTTTTCCCCACACGTACCATCTGCCCTGGTATTCTTTCAATAAATATGGTTCAATTGAATATTCTTTTTCTTTTGGCGCATCGTATCCTTTATGTGTGATCTGAATTCTCTTTTGTTTTTTCGCCGCGTCAAGAATTGTTTTAATGTGATCAGATCCGGAAAAAATTCCGCCATTTTCCATCTGCAAATATTGCATAATGGTGTTCCCTGATTTAATACTGTAAATCAAAACGCCGGCGGTGTCATTAATAGTGAGAAGCTGAAGGAACAGATCCATGTCAGGTCCGCCCATTTCGTTGATATAATAACCTCTGTCGCCCGCGTTATAAGTTATTTCTATTGAAAATTCATTTCTTATCTGTTCAATATAACGCTGCAATGTTCGTGTTGAAATTTCAAATCCTTCGTCAAAGAGATATTCTGCCAATTCTTTAAAGCGGATTCCCGGACGGCGGGAGATTTTATCGATGATGAGTTGGTAACATTTAAAAATTCCTTGCTTGGACATTCTGTGGGGTTTTGCTTTGTAAAATTAGCTTATTGTTTTATTGTTGACAGATATTTTTTTTGCCGGAATTTTAAGATGTTTTTGAGGAAAAAAATGTTATTAACGGGAGTAAATTTTTATCAAAAATTGTAAATGATTTAATGGCAGGTGATTATAAGAAGTGGTGGAGGGGGTTTCAGAAATCCATTTCGGAAAACGCATTTCAGAAACCCTATTTGATGTGCTTCAATCTTGCATTCAGTTTTTGAGTCGTTTCAAAGAATAATTCTGTTTCGCTAAGATTAGATAAATCGAATCTCTTTCCTCCTAAAAAACTTAACTTTGTTTTATGGCTTCACCTAAAAAAGTACTTTTTATTGACCGAGACGGAACTTTGATATGGGAACCGCCGGATACGTGCCAGATCGATAGCTTTGAAAAGCTGCGTTTTCTGCCTGGTGTGTTTACATTCCTCGGAAAAATTGCGCGCGAGCTGGATTACGAACTTGTAATGGTTACAAATCAGGATGGCCTTGGCACTTCGTCGTTTCCCGAAAATACTTTCTGGCCGGTGCATAATCATATCGTCGACATATTAAGAAATGAAGGAATTAACTTCAGTGA
>CBIHPU010000309.1:0-5061 GCA_966211935.1 uncultured bacterium
ATTCTTACACTCAATCTTGGGATTGCGGCTTATTATGTAAAAGACATGAAAGAGGCTGAGCTATGTTATTTAGAAGCAGTTCGGATGAAAGAAGACATCGGTGACAATAACGGATTGGTTATGTGCTATAACAATCTCGGCGCCCTGGAGTCGGAACGCAATAATTATAAAAAAGCCCACAAGTATTATCTCAAAGCAGAAGCGATAGCAAAAGAAATGGCATCTAACAACTTGCTGATGGATACTTACAAAGCGATGTATCAGACCTATGAAAAGCAAGGGAATTTCAAAAATGCATTCCATTATCACAAATTGTTTTCTGACATGAAAGATTCCCTCGTCAATTCTGAAAATTTACGGTCCATAGCGCAGATGCAGACGCTTTATGAAACCGGAAAGAAAGACCAGGAAATCTTCAGACAGAACGCGGAAATAAAACAAAAAGGACTTGAATCATCAAAAAAAGAAACGCAGCGAAACGCTTTCATAATTGCATCTGCACTTATGCTTGTGCTGGCAGGCGCAATTTTCAGAGGATACAAGCAAAAGAAAAAAGCGAATATTCTTCTGCAGGAACAAAAAAAAGAAATAACAAATCAAAAGGCCATTGTAGAAGAACAAAAGCGCGAAATAATAGACAGTATAGTTTACGCGAGAAGAATACAGGAAAGTCTGTTACCGAAAGAAGTGTATATAGAAAAGCGACTGAAACGACTGATGAAAAATCAGGAACGCGAAAAATCGTGATCAGCTTAACACTTACAGGTGCATAACCTGAACGTGACTCCATGTATATGACGATTAACATTACTCATTCTGATAAAACTTAGCTGTCAGCTCATTTCATCAGGCATCTCTCCACATTAAATTTGTATTATAAAAATAGAGAACTATGAAAACACTAATGTTTTTTTTCACCATGAGCGCAATGGCGCTGGGACTCGTGTCGTGGCAAAAAGATGATAATAAAAATTCCTTCATGGACAGGTATTATCAGATTAAAGACAGCTATAAAGACCTGGATAAAACCGCATGGGGACTTTACGCGGCTTCAACGCACAAGCTTGATGAATATACAAATCGCTATTATAGTTATAAAGATTCCTATACTAAAACTGCGAAGATGGCGCCATTTTACGCGGCCAGAAATTATTCTCTTTCTGAATTTGACAAACGTTACAATGAAATTCAGAAAGTTTATCCAAACGACAAGGATCTGTTCGGATATTACGGCATGACGAAATGGAACCTGAAAGATTTCAATATGCGTTATAACGAGATCAAAGCGGCCAATCCAAAAATGGACAAATCATTTGGCGCTTATGCTGCAAGCTACCACAAACTGGATGAATTTGTAAAGCGTTACAACGAGGTCAAAGACTCAAATGCACATCTAGATGAGGAAGTGATGGGAGCTTACGCGATGAGTGATATGACAATGATGGAAGGAAAAGAAAAGCCGGTTACAAAAGAACCGAAGGATAAGAAAACTGAAATGAAGAAATAATTTTCTCTTACAAAATAATTTCTGGAACCGTCTGCAAAAGTGGACGGTTTTTTTATTAATTAAAAACCCCGGATTCTCTCCGGGGTCTATTGGCATTATTGATTTGGCTTTATAAAGAACGATCTTCTTAATTATTTGTCCGCACAGGAATATTTTTTATTTCTTGTTTTGAATTTGCCGAACCAAGACTTATTGCAGGTATTACTTTATCTGAATTGGCTTTAGATATTAACGCGTCATTATTATCATTTTTTTCAGTTGCGTTCGGGCGTGCGTTTTTACCTTTATTGGAACGAGAAGTCAATATTCCAATAACAATAAGCGTAATTACGTTGGGCTTCATTTTTTTTGCTTTAGTTATTTTTACAAACTCAAATTCGATCAGCTTTTATGTTAAATAAATAAAACCCCGGTTTAACCCGGGGTTTTTTTGTCCACTGCCGTCTTACGACAGATTTTTCGATGTTAAAGAACGATCTTAAATATTTAATCAATGGGAGTATCTTCGTAATCAACTATGTTAACCCCATCCGTGTATACAGTAGTTGAATAATTCCGCCCGTCAACACTTGTTTTACAGATCCAGGTGAAACCTTCATCATAAGATTCCGGCGTCGACAGAACACTATGCCTGTTCTCCTGCAGGAACCTTGTTACCTGTTCTGCTGTAACAGTACTTTCAGAAATACTTAGAACTAAAGAATAATCAGTTGGGATGGACGCAGTAGTTATTACCGGAATCCCAATTTGCATTAATAATGCACACGCTGCAATTTTCAATCTTTTCATAGTTTTTGTTCTTTATTTTGATGTAAAGCAACAGAATTGTGTATATTTTTGCTCGGACGTTTAACCGACTTTGTGAGTAATAACAAATGGCACTATTTCATTTCATAAAAGGATTAACACCTGATGAGATTAAGGTGGTATCTGAGTGTTTTAATTTAAACCTGGATGCGCCTGAAAAATTGAAATCAAAGGCAGATCAGTTTTTGTCTGTAGCCCTTGCTACGCCTTTGCAGGACTTGAATGATGACTTTATGCAAAGGGCACTCGGTCCTGGTACATCGCAGGCTTACAGAAAGCTAAAATCAACTGTTTTATACAGGATACTTGATAAAATTTGCTCCGATCAATTCATTTTTAACGATAATATTCTCAGTGGAACAGAAAGGGTTGAAGTAAGAATAAAAAAGAAATTGCTGCAGATTAAGATTTTATATATGAAATCTGCAAAGGCTGACCAAAAATTGTTCATACAATTACTGGATGAAGTGATACAAGAGTCGAAAGAATACGAGTTGTTCGACAACCTGGTTGAAGCATTATCCGTAAAAAAATATCATTTCTCCGTTCGTGAGGGATATTCGGCGTTTATGAAATACAATGAGGAGATTGATTTGTATCGTGCCTGTTCCGCGGCAAAGAGCCTCGCTGGCGATTTTTATTTCCAGATAGTTTCTAACCAGCGATTGATTTCCCATCTCTCTGCCAAAGAAATCAAAAATCTTATTGACGAAAAAGTGAAATTACTGGAAGCTTCGCCTTATACAACAATGTCTACTTACATTCAGTACTATTACAAAGTCCTGAAGTTGGCGCAGTATCAGCAGGAAAAGAAAAATGTTGAAAGCGTTGATGTTTGTCTTGATATTATTAACCTGTTAAGGCGTAGCAAAGCAATAGCGAGAAATGAACGTTTTGGTTTTGTGTATGGAAACCTCAGTCAGTGTTTAACATTCCAGCGTGAATTTAAACAGGCCGCGCAAACAGCGCGTTTGGCTGAAATGTATTTCCCTTACGAGTCGCGCTCTTACGTGATTACGGCTGAACAGGAGTTTATAGCGTGCTTTTATGGGAAGGATTATAAACGATGCAATGAACTGTTGGAGTTAATGTTTGCATACAGCAAAAGAACCACAGGCAAGATCCGCGAAGACATTTTTACTTATTACCAGGGTTGTCTTGAATTTGCAAAAGGGAATTATAAGGAGGCGCGAAAAATTGCCAATCGTTCACTTTCCATTATGAAAGATAAACCGCGGTGGGATTTAGGCATACGTTATCTGAAAATAATGTCGCTTATTCAGCTCGGAGAATATGAAGAAGCGCGTGACGCAATTGAAGCGTTGAGAAAACAGATGGCAAGAGTTGCCAACGACGATAATAGGGAAATTGCCATGAGAGATAACTATATTTTCCGCGCATTTCATGAATATTCGCTTAACGACTTCAATCAGAACAGCACCTCACTTCAATACATTTTAAAGAAACTAAGAGAGAAAACCTCATCGTCATCATGGAATTTCTATACACACGAGGTTATTCCGGTTCATCGCTGGCTGCTGAAAAGAGTTACAGACGCTCCGCTCATTGATAAGAAGCAGGAGAGAAAGCGAAAAAAATTAAATCAGATCTTTAGTTGAATCAACCCTGATTAATTGTTAAAATATACTTTCGAATACTTATTGCTATTTATTTGATTTTCAAATAATTGAATACTAAGCAGGGTCGTTGAAGAGACACAAATATCAGTAATTATTGTAGTTACAGTATATTTTAACAGAATTAAGATGCATTTAAACCTCTATACCACTCTATTTCAGAACATTATGTTTCCAAAAAAAATAGTGGGACAGCTTCATTTCTGATTTTTCTTAACGTTTTCGGATAATAATGGTTTAAGCCCCTCTGGCAAAACTTAGTATACAACATTGAAATTTCGTGGAGATTACTTATCGAAACAATAAAGATTTGAAAGCATAAAGTTCAGTCGGCCGCCGGAAAACAATTCGGTCCAGCTATAAACTCTTTCTTTTAATTAATTGATGTAATTGCAGCATTCACCTAAAATTCAATTTTCATTCGCTTCAGATCCTCTCTGGTAAGCATTTTGCCAGACTCCTGGTCCCATACCTTTAACCTGAAACACTTTGCGATATCGGAAGGTGAAATTGTAATTGTATGCGGAGATTGAAGTTCCTTTATTTTATCCATAGTTTCAGGTAGCCTGTAAAACGGAATTTTTGCGTTAAGGTGATGGACGTGATGAAAACCTATGTTGGCAGAGAACCATTGCATTACCGGATCCAGTTTTAAATAACTGGAAGAGTTCAGCGCGGCGTCGAAATAGCTCCATTCTTTTTTTGGTTTGAAGGTCACACCAGGAAAATTGTGCTGCACATAGAACAGATAAGCTCCAATCATCAATGAAATAAAAAATGGAATAAACATAGTAAACAACCAGGCCTGCCAGCCCACAAACACAAATAGCAAAACGGACGCGGCTGAATGCAGCAAAATTGCAAGCAGGGAATCCCAGTGCTTTTCCGGTGAACTCCTGAAAGAACGCAAACACATTCCTGAAATAAACATGGTATAATAGCCAAACAGCACAAACAGCGGACTTCTTGAAGCAAGATACTCCGCACGTTCTTTCCTGGATGCTTTCTTAAATTGCTCCAGTGTCATTATTGGATAAGATCCGATACTTGCGGTAAACAGTTTCGAATTATGGTTATGGTGATAGTCATGAGAACGTTTCCAGATGCTTG
>CBIHPU010000310.1:0-5049 GCA_966211935.1 uncultured bacterium
AATGTTGATGAAGATCCTGATGAAATGGAAGAAGGTGAAGCAGACGCGCTGATACTCGGTAAAGCATTTACAATTACTGAAACAGATGTGTTATCAGCGCAGCCATTGGCATCTGTAGCAGTTACAGAATAGGTAGTGTTGGATGTTGGCGAAGCAACTACTGAATTTCCTGGTAATGCTCCCGGAGTCCAGACATAATTAATGGTTCCGGAACCACCATTCGCACTTGCAGATAAATTGACGGTTGAACCATTACATATTGGAGAATTGCTGGTTGCGGAAACAGTTGGTGTCGCGTTTACTGTAACAGAAGTGTTTGCGTTATCAGTGCATCCATTCGCGTCAGTTCCTGTTACTGTATAAGTTGTTGTTGAAGCGGGTGACACAGAGATTGAGTTACCACCTACTGATCCCGGCATCCACACATATGAAATTGATCCTGTTCCGCCTGAACCGGATGCAGTTAAATTAGCGGAAGAACCATTGCATATTGAAGTATTGCTGCTCGAAGAAACTGTAAGCGCAGCAGGTTGTGTAATTGTCAATGTGGTATTCGTGGTGCAGGAGTTTACATCTGTAACTGTACAGCTGTAGGTTCCAGCAGATAGTGAAGTTATGGTCGAAGATGTTGCACCGCCGGGTAGCCATAAATAGGAATATCCTCCTCCACCCCCACTAGCTGTTATGGTTGCACTTCCATCGTTTCCTCCGTTACAGCTTACGTTTGTTTTAGATGTGCTTGCTGACGGCGCTGAATTTACCGTTATATATCCGTTAATGGTTTCAACATCACTGCCGCTTGAATTGCTTGCAGTCAGAGAAACAGCGTATGTTCCGGGTGTGTTGTAAGTAATTGAAGGATTTTGTGAAGACGAAGTGGAAGGAGTGCCACCCGTAAATGTCCATGACCATGAAGTAGGCGTGTTTGTACTTTGATCAGTGAATGAAACGCTTGCGCCTGCGCAAATAGTTGTTGGAGAACCGGAAAACGCGGCAACTGGTGGATTGCCACAACTGTAGTTTGTCATTGCACCAGGCCCGCACACATTGGCTACAACACTCTTTGCCTGCACCGCACTTGCACCAGCCTGATCATTGGAGCTTAATGAGCGGTTCGATGTTCCGTTTGAAATTGCATAATGCATAATTGCGCCGGGAGAAATAACGTGTCCAAGCTGATGTCCGTGTCCAAGCTCATGAACCGCAACCGTTTCAAAATCATATTCAGAACTTGTTGGAGTAGCTGTTCCGTATTCCCATGTTAGTGGAGTAATATTGCTTCCTTCATCAAAGATAATGTCAAGTTCATTGACATACCAGACTATTGTTGGACCAGATGCGCAACCTGACCAGTAGCTGTAACAAACTCCAAGAGTGCCCGCGGAAAGTGGAGCGGTATTGTCAAAACAGATTACGTTTGTTCCATCGCTCACGGCATCATTAATAGAAGTAGTTGCGCCTATTGTCCAGTTTACTCCGGTATTGCATCTCCAGGTATCAAATGCGCGCATAAATGAAGAGTTGGCAGACGCATTAGCATCGAACCCTGTGTTCATTCTCCATGTATATCCGCCTGCAGCGTTATCATTAATGTGATCGGTCTGGTATGCTATCGTTCCGCTTCCAGGATCGAAGTCAACATTTAGATGTGCGTAGCTTACGGTTAAAGTAGTGCTGCTGGTTTGCACTGTTCCCTGTGTTACCTGGATGGTTCCCGTTCCGGCATTTGACGGAACCTCAACAACGATCTGTGTATTTGTCCATGAAACATATTGTGATGGCAACGGGGTAATATAAGTTGCACCTCCGTCGTCTGCGTTTTTAAATCCAACTGTTCCTGATCCCTGAGTTGCGCCAAAGTTTGTGCCGGTTATGGTTATCGTTGTGCCGGTACCTGCAGTAACAGTTGTCGGAGAAAATCCTGAAATAGAATTTATCTGCGGGTTCAATCCATTTTTTTGTGTCGACTGATTATTATTATGAATATCAAAAGGAATAACATTTTTCCAGGACCGGAAAGCAGGGGCAAGCACCATTGGATAAATTTCTTTTTCTATATCTGCATAAACATGGAAAGGATCCGCTGCAGTTTCTGAAGCGAGATCATATTTAATAAAGCCCTGAACTGACGAATATGCTTCGTATTGTGGTAAGGTTGTTCGGTGTGTGGGAGGAACATTGAATCGTTTTACCGTTTCACAGGTGAAGATTCCGATTTCACCTTCGTTCAGATTTAATGATGGCTCGGCAATGATCCTGTCCAGACCAACCGTTCCGCCAACGGTTAATATCTCTACGGATGTTGTATTGATGTCTCCTTTAAATATCTTGTACACCTCAATTGTATTCGCGGTGTATATCATGTTGTGTTCTGTGTTCCAGAAAGAACTTTTAGCGATTACTTTTCCTTCTATAACAAGATCCGAAGCTGTGGCACGATCTGTCAGCGAAAGTTGCCTCAATGAACATTGAGCGGAAGTAGAGTAGTAAGTGATAAAGATTAAAATGAAGAATACTAATTTTTTCATTCCTGTTTTTTTAGGCAATTAAGGTAACAGATTCCCTTGTTAATTTAGAATGAAAAAATGCTTTTTAGACAAATTGTTGGTTTACCTGTATGAAATTTCCAATTACAGCTTAAGGAAAGTATTTTGTTAGCCTTTGACCAGGAAATATAAGCTAAATCCTGTCGGTCATGAAAAAAACACTAATGCAAGCAGTAATAAATTTTTATTGCGACGGGCGCTTATAACACTGCAAACTGATTCAATAAAATAAAATTGACATTATGCATGGCCAGTTTAAACAATTTCCTCTTCCTCAAGGCTGATTGTCGCCGACTCCATTTCCATTTTGGCTTCTAAGTTTTTAGCCCACTTTTTCGCTCTTTCAATTTCTCCGTCAACCAGTGGACCTTCATATCCTGTTACGTGAAATCCCTTCGGAGACGAAATTATCTTCGCGCCCGCTTCTTCCAGCGCCTTCGAAATTCTTTTTGCGGCATTTCCGCTGATAAAGATCTTAACGCGCGTATCAAACGCTGCGGCCTTGCTCTTCTTTAGTTGTTCCGGTTTTAATTTTTGCAGAAACTCCTTCATGTTATCAGAAGGTCTCCATCCGTTTATCGGACTTCCTGCAATAATAAGATCGGCCTCTTCCAGATCTTTTTCACTTACTTCGTTAACCCGCTTTGGCAGTGTTCTGAACACCTCCGCAATAGCATCAGCTATTTGTTTTGTGTTCCCAAAATTTGAATCAAAAATTACAATCGTCTTCATCACGCAAAACTACTCAGGGAAAATTTTTTCCACGATGATATACATTCGCTTCCTGCATGACTAATATTCTGCATTTCATTATATGTAAAGAAAAGTTATTATTTGTAACGGTCATTCAGAGTCCTTTAACTTTGCGGAGCATGGACAGGAAACGGTTTTTGAAAACCCTGGCGCTTCTGCCTTTATCCGGTGTGGCTATGAAATTGAATGAGCTAAATAAGTTGACTTCCGTTTTAGGTAATTCGGAAAAGTTACCTGTGTTGTTTCTCGGACACGGGAATCCTATGAATGCGATTGAAGAAAATGAATTTGTTACAGGCTTCAGAAATGCCGGAAAAGGAATTGCAAAACCTTCAGCCATACTTTGTATCTCCGCGCACTGGGAGACAAAAGGAACACTTGTTACAGCAATGGGAAAGCCGCGCACCATTCATGATTTTGGTGGTTTTCCCAAAGAATTGTCCGAGTTTCAATATCCTGCTCCGGGCAGTCCGGATACAGCGAAGCAGACGCAGGAACTAATTACAAAAACAAAAGTCGGACTGGATACTTCGTGGGGACTTGATCATGGTGCATGGAGTGTGATCACTCATTTGTATCCCAAAGCGGATGTGCCCGTAATTCAGATGAGCCTCGATTACACGCAGCCGGCGCAATACCATTATGATCTTGCAAAGGAACTTTCATCGCTTCGTGAGAAAGGTGTGTTGATCATTGGAAGTGGCAATATGGTTCATAATCTTGGTAAAGTTGCAAGGGATAAGTTAAGTGCTGAATATGGTTATGACTGGGCGCTGGAAGCGCGTTCAAAAATGAACAAATATATTCTGGACAACGATCACACGCCACTCATTAATTATAAATCGCAGGGAAAAGCGTTTGACCTTTCAATCCCTACTCCCGATCATTTTCTGCCACTGCTTTATATTTTAGCGCTGAAAGGAGAAAATGAAAAGGTTACTTTATTCAATGATAAAACTCTCGCCGGATCACTCTCGATGACGTCTGTGAAGATTGAGTGACGGATTTTTATATGTGTAATCATGGAGGAATTCAGGAAGCAACCGACTCTCCAATTTTTCCTGCAAGTTTGCCGCGGATGAAACGCCTGGCAGGTTTTTCAATTAAAAAAGTAACAGCGCTTGCTATAAGAATGGCGCATGGTAATGCAATTCCAAACGCGATTATATAATAATTCCAATTTGTGCTTAGCTCCAGCAGTGGAATGATAAAACGTATTCCAATATATTGATGTACGAGGTACAAACTGTAAGAAATCGTTCCTAAGAAAAGCGTGAATCTGTTTACTATGAAAAACAACATGTTGTTTAAGTAGAGAATGAACACGGCAAAATACACACTTATCATTCCAAGATATTCCATCTGCGTAATTGAACCTTTGCTCTTTCCTCCATCTTCAAATAAAAAAATTGTCAGTATAAAACATGCAGTCAATAAAAGGTAACGTGGAACACTTTGCCTTTCAGTTTTCATCTTATAAAAAATTATTCCTGCAAAAAATAAAGGAAAGTGATTGATTAAAGGAAATACATGGTTTGTTATGTTGAAAATTTCCGGCGCGGAAAATTTTATTATAAAATGATAGATTACCTCTGTTCCTAAAATAATTAGTCCGATAATTTCAATTTTTTTTATTGCCTTCGTGATAAATAAAATGATCATCAGAAAATAAAACAATAGCTCGATCAATAACGACCAATAGGGCCCATCCATATCTTCAACATTCAGATAATGTTGAATCATAAATAAA
>CBIHPU010000311.1:0-5042 GCA_966211935.1 uncultured bacterium
GCTTATCGTATGTACCCAGGAGGGGACTTGAACCCCTACGCATTGCTGCATACGCGTCTGAGACGTACGTGTATACCAATTCCACCACCTGGGCATTGTTATTAAAGAACAAAAATCTGATCGCAAGCATACACTACTGTATCGTTCGTGTATACCATTCCGATAGCTATCGGGACCACCATCCGGGCAAAAAAATATAAACAGAACCTAAAAAGTGTACCCAGGAGGGGACTTGAACCCCTACGCATTGCTGCATACGCCCCTCAAACGTACGTGTATACCAATTCCACCACCTGGGCATTGTTATTAAATCAACGCATTTGAAACGAGGGAATAAACTAAAAGAACAAATTTTCGGACAGCAAAAGTGCTAAAAACTTTTTAATTATTCTCTTTTTTTTTGGCTATTTTGGACCGTTTGATGGCTAAAAAATATAAAAAATACCTGGCCCCCGCATTCGTCTTACTGCTTGCTGTCTTCATTCGCTTTTATAATTACAATAACGTTCCTTATACGCACGATGAACTGAGCGCCTTAAGCAGACTCGAATTTCCGGATATGTCTTCGCTGATTGAAAATGGCATCAGACCAGACGGACATCCCGCTCTCGTACATTTATTTCTTTATGCATGGACAAATATTGTCGGAACATCCGAAGAATGGGTGAAGCTCCCATTTGTGTTATTTGGAATCATCAGCGTTTTGCTGACTTATAAAATTGGTAAAAAGTGGTTCAGTGAAAGCGCCGGACTTTTTGCGGCACTTTTCATGGCCTGCACCCAGTTCTTTATCATTTACAGTCATTATGCGCGTCCATATATTTCGGGTTGTTTTTTGGCCTTGATCCTGGTAGATTCATTGTTGAAAATTCTTTTCGACAAGCAATCCCGGAAAAGTACTTACATAATTTTTGCCGTATCATTGGCACTGTGCGCACTCGATCATCATATGTGTGCTTTATTCGCGTTTATTTCTGCTGTTTGCGGTTTACTCTTCATCAGGCGCGACATACTTGTGCCTTATTTCGTTAGTTGTGTCGGCGCTGTATTACTTTATCTTCCGCATCTTTCAATAACGCTTTCGCAGTTTTCAATCGGTGGAGTAGGTGGCTGGCTTACTCCTCCACCTCAGAATTTTTTATTAAAATTTATTTTTTTCCTCTTTCATTATTCTTATCCCGCTCTCGGAATAATAGCCGGACTTATTTTGTTGTCACGGTTTACCGGCTCGAAGGTAAAGACCGATTCACCAAAAATTAAGATCAGGATCTTGTTATTTCTTGTATTTGTGCTTTCATGGCTTATCCCGCATTTATATTCAGTTTTTGTAAATCCCTTGATGCAATATTCAACGCTTATTTTTTCAGCTCCATGTTTCTTGCTGCTTATTTTTTCTTTTATGCGGGAAAATAATCCTGTTTTAAAATGGTCTTCTCTGTTTTTAATGAGCGGAGTTTTGTTTTTTACCCTTGCAAAGGATCGCAAATATTTCCAATTGAATTTTCGCCAGGGTTTTGAAGAATTTGTTTTAAGCGTCAACCATTTTCAGAAAACTTATCCCGACAAAAAAGTTTTAGCGGTTGTGAAAGCGGAAAACTGGTTCATTGATTTTTATAAGAACAAATATGGAGTAGAGGCTGATTTTATTTGTCAACCCAATGATTACATCTATTCGTCGACGGATCTGAAACCGAAACTGGATTCTGCGAAGGCTGATATAGTATTGGTAGGGAACATGGAGCCATCACAGATTTACCAGGTGCAGAATTATTATCCCAAACTGGTCAAATATGATTTTGGATATACTTATGAGCTGATGGTTTTTTGCAATGATTGTGAAGCCGCCGAAGTAAGCGGACCACGAGTTAAAAAAAGTTTAGAATTGAATTTAAATGCAGTTGATTCATTCAGATATAATAAAAGCAAAATTATTACTGATACAATTAATAAAAGTCTGGCCCTGAAGATTGACGAATCTGATGAATATCCGCTTGAAATTTCTTCGAAAATGAACGAATGGACTCCTGTAGCCGGCAATCATTTTCTTGTAGAAGTCACCGTTAATAATACTGATAGTTTAAATGCCTTAATTTGTACAACAATTAATAATTCAGATTCTACTATTTATTTTTCCGCTTCGCATTTACAGGGATATCTAATAAATGGGAAAAAAATTACAAAAGCATTTCATTCAGCATTCGTGCAAGGGAATTTTGAAAACATGAAAAACGAAACCTTGAAAGTTTTTCTGTGGAACAAAGATCATTACTCATTTAATGTGTATACTTTTAAATTATCTTTAATTGATCTTAATCCGTATCGTTACGGTTTACTGGAGAAGATCAATTAAATTGAAATATGATGAAATCAATAACCTGTGAAGCTTATTAAACTATACTTGTTTTTGTTTCTTACTGCGTTTGCAGGAATTAGTTTTGCACAGGGAGAGCGGATCGATTCTTTGAATACAATCGACACCACAAAGTACCGGATGAACTCTTTTTATTTTGAGCTTTTGGGTAACGCGGGTTTGTACTCCATTAACTACGAGCGCGCGCTTTTAAGAAAAGAGAAATTTTTAATTATCTCAAGGATCGGCGGAGGATTTCTTCCCAACGGAAAAAGAGTAAATCAAAGCTACCTGGCGGAGCAGAATTTTTGCTATGGAAAAAAAAGTATTTTTTTTGAATTGGGTTTTGGTTACACCATGCAGAGAAAATTGTTGGAGAGTTGCGAGCCGGGCGGAAAAGATATTGTAGATAATATGCATTGGGGACTGATTCGTGCGGGAGTTCGTTTTCAGTCGGAAGAAAAAGGAAACGTGTTCAGAATAGGTGTATTGCCGATTATTTATTATCGAGACTCCTGTATCGAAGAATGGAAACTGAACAGAGTATGGGGCGGTTTAAGTTATGGGTTAATTTTTTAATCTTGTTTTATGACAAAAGAACAGAGTAAAAAGAGAATTGCGGAATTAAGTGAAGAAATTGAAAAGCACAATTACAGTTATTATGTGCTGGATAAACCTGTCATCAGTGATTATGAATTCGACATGATGTTGGAAGAGCTGATGAATCTCGAAAGAGAAAACCCCGATCTTGTCTCACCTGAATCGCCTTCACAGCGCGTTGGCGGAACTATTACAAAGGTTTTCCCCTCTGTAAAACATAAGTTTCCAATGCTTTCTCTTTCTAACTCATATTCGTTGGAAGAGATGAAGGATTTTGATGAGCGCGTAAAGAAGGGACTGGATCTGCAGTCAGATCTTTTTGGAGCAACAGTTGAATATGTATGTGAGCTAAAGTTCGATGGTCTTTCAATTGCCATTACTTATGAGAATGGAATTTTGAGACAAGCGGTAACACGCGGTGACGGAGTGCAGGGAGATGATGTTACCGCCAATGTAAAAACCATTCGTTCACTTCCTCTGAAATTAAAATCAGGCAAATACCCCGCTAAGTTTGAAGTAAGAGGTGAGATCTATATGCCTCATAGAGTATTTGAGGCGATCAATAAAGAACGCGCGGAAGAAGGAGAAGCGCTACTTGCGAATCCCCGCAACGCAGCTTCAGGTACAATGAAAATGCAGGATTCAAAAGTTGTGGCTTCGCGTAAGCTGGATTGTGTTATTTATAATGTACTTGGTGATGGTGTGGAATTTAAAAGTCATAACGAAAGTTTACTCGCCGCTAAATCATGGGGATTTAAAGTAAGTGAACATTCCAGGCTTTGCAAGAGCATAGAGGAAGTGTTTGAATATATTGAGAAATGGGACAAAAAGCGTTACGATCTTGAGTTTGATACAGACGGCGTTGTTATTAAAGTGAATTCATACGCTTACCAGGAACAACTTGGTTTCACCGCAAAATCTCCGCGCTGGGCCATTGCTTACAAGTTCAAAGCCGAGAGCGTTTCAACAGAATTGCTTTCCATTACTTACCAGGTGGGAAGAACTGGAGCGATAACTCCTGTTGCTAATCTTAAACCAGTACAACTCGCCGGCACAGTTGTAAAACGCGCTTCTTTGCATAATGCTGATATTATAGAAAAACTTGATGTGCGCGTCGGTGATCATGTTTTTGTGGAAAAAGGAGGCGAAATAATTCCAAAGATCACAGGAATAATGCTGGAGAAAAGACCTCCGAACGCAGAGAAAACAAAATACATTTCTCATTGTCCTGAATGTGGGACTGAACTGATCAGAAAAGAAGGTGAGGCGGTTCATTATTGTCCGAATGAAAATGGATGTCCGCCCCAGATAAAAGGCAGAATGGAACATTTTGTTGGTCGCCGTGCAATGAATATTGAAAGTATAGGCGCCGAAACAATAGATCAGTTCTATGAAGCAGGACTCATTCATAATATTGCTGATCTCTATGATCTGAAAAAGGAACAATTGCTTCCTCTTGAACGGATGGCTGAAAAATCCGCAACTAACATAATCGATGGAATAGAAGCCTCGAAACAGGTCGCCTTTGAGCGTGTGTTGTATGCAATAGGCATTCGACACGTTGGTGAAACTACTGCCAGAAAAATTGCAAGAAAAGTAAAAAGCATTGACGTCTTAATGACTTCCTCGGTTGAAGAGCTAACCGGAATTGATGAAGTGGGGGAGGTGATAGCAAAAAGCATAGTTGAGTATTTTTCCAATGATGAAAATAGAAAGATCATTAACAGGCTGCGATCCGCTGGTTTGCAATTTGAATTAAGCGCGGAGCAAATGCACGGAGCCACAGAAAAATTGAAAGGACTCACCTTTGTGATTTCAGGTACATTCACAAAACACAGCCGCGACGAGCTGAAAGATCTTATTGAAAAAAATGGCGGCAAGAATTCAGGATCTGTCTCCAAAAAGACTTCTTTTCTTCTAGCCGGAGAAAATATGGGTCCGGAGAAATTAAAAAAGGCAGAGTCGCTCGGGGTTAAAATTATCAGTGAAGATGATTTTTTAAAATTTGTCGATTAAACGATTAATAAGGCCGGGGGCAACAATTAGCTGTTTTATGAACTTCAGAAATTTTAAGTTTATTCAGGCACAAAAT
>CBIHPU010000312.1:0-5034 GCA_966211935.1 uncultured bacterium
CTGTTTACGCAGATCTTTATTTTGTTGATCGTAATGATCTGGATAAAGTGACAAGAAAATGGAAGTCCGGACAATATAAAGACGGAATGTTTCTTGAAGGATGGATGCCTCCGCACCCAACATTTTTTGTGAGGCGGGAAGTATATGAACGGCTTGGTAATTTTAATACTGATTTCAAAACTTCCGCGGATTATGAGTTGATGCTTCGCTTCATTCATAAGTATAAAATTAAAATAGCTTACCTGGAAGATTACATTATTAAAATGCGAACGGGCGGACAAAGTAATGTTTCAGTTTCTAACCGGATACTTGCAAATAAAGAAGACAGAAAAGCCTGGGAAGTGAATGGTTTGAAGCCAAAATTCTATACACTGACGCTTAAGCCTATCAGAAAGATCTTTCAGTATCTCTGAAGAGAAATCAAATAATTATGTCGCTACAAAAGATGGAGACACGCGCTCCTAAAAGTGCGGACAAAGAAAAAACAATTCAGAAAACTTCCGCACTGCTGGAAGAGTTGTCAGAACTTCAGAATGTACTTTACGCTCAGTCAAGATACAAAGTGCTCATCATTTTTCAGGGCATGGACGCAAGTGGAAAAGACGGAACGATAAAAAATGTTTTCAAAGGAATCAATCCCTTAGGTTGCAGGGTTCAGGCATTCAAGACTCCCACAGAAGAAGAAAAAGCGCATGATTTTCTTTGGCGCATACATAAACAAGTTCCGCAAAACGGAATGATACAGATCTTCAACCGCAGTTACTACGAAGATATTCTTGTTCCTTCGGTTTATAAACTTGCGCATAATAATGTTATTGAAAGTCGTTACGAGCATATTAATAATTTTGAAAGTCTGTTGAAGGATGCGGACACGCTTGTAATAAAATTCTTCCTCAATATATCTAAAGTGGAGCAGGCTGAACGCCTGCAAGAAAGACAAACTAATCCTGAAAAATTCTGGAAGCACGATGATAACGATATAGTTGACAGAAAGAGTTGGGATAAATTCATGAAAGTTTACGAAGAGATCTTTGAAAAATGCGATAAAATTTTTCCGTGGCACATCATTCCCGCGGATCAGAAGTGGTACCGCAATTATTGTGTTGCCAAAGTGATTGTGGATGAATTGAAAGAATTAAATCTTAGATATCCTCCACGCAGAAAGAATAAAAGTGAGACTTAAGATGAATTGAGAAACCAAACGTCTGAAAGACAAAAAACCCCTCGTGATTTTTAATCAGAGGGGTTTTGTTATTTGTAGAGATCTTAGTTTCCTAAATCTTCGAAGTTAACTTCTGTGCTGTGTCCGTTGGCGGATGTTGCTGCTTCAGAAACTGCCGGTGTATTTGCTTTTATATAAGCTACTGCCTCAGCCAAACCATCGCTGAATTTTTCAAAATCTTCTTTGTAGAGGAAGATCTTGTGTTTCTCGTAAAAGAATTTACCATCTTGCCCAAAACGCTTTTTGCTTTCTGTTATGGTAAGATAATGGTCGTTACCACGCGTCGCTTTTACATCAAAGAAGTATGTTCTTTTGCCTGCGCGAACGGGTTTAGAAAAAAACTCGTTGTGGTTTTGATGGTTCGATCCATCTTGTTTTTCTGATTCTTCTGACATAGCCTTTCTATTTATAAATGGGTCTTTGTAAAGCAAAAATAAAAAAAGAAACTAAAAATGCAATACCCGTTGCTCGAAAAACGGTACTGATAGTCAAAAATGTGTTATTTGTCCTGTTTTTCGAGGGTTTGCAGGCGATGCAGCTCAGCGTATTCTCCGTTTTTTTCCAGTAACTGACGGTGGCTTCCCTGTTCGCTTATTTCCCCGCCCTTAAGAAATATAATATGGTCCGCCGCACGTACGCCCGATACCCTGTGACTGATGAACAATGTTGTTTTCTTTTGCATTACATTCGATAAATTGCTCAGTATCCTGTCTTCCGTTTCAGTATCAACCGCGCTTAAACAATCATCAAATATTAGTATCCTGGGATCCTTTATGATTGCGCGCGCAATGGAAATGCGCTGTTTTTGCCCGCCCGACAAAGTAACGCCTCTCTCTCCGACAAGAGTATCAAACTGCTGCGGAAATTCTATGATGTTTTCGTAAACACCCGCGGTTTTCGCTGCAGCAATAATCTCTTCTTCCTTTATTTCGCCTTTTAATCCGAATGCAATATTGTTTCTTATCGTATCGGAAAACAGAAAAACATCTTGCGGAACATAGCCAATGGATGAACGCAGATCATAAAGATTAAAACGCTTAATTGGTTTACCGTCTATTAATATTTCTCCCTTCTGTATGTCATACATGCGGCTCAACAACGCAGCAACGGTGCTTTTTCCCGCTCCTGTATGTCCAATAATTCCAAGTGATTTTCCTTTTGGGATCCTGAATGTAAAGTTCTTTAAAGCAGTGATCCCTGTTTCAGCATATGTGTAAGTTACATTGCGGAATTCTATTTCGCCCTCTACAGGAGTCGGTTCCGGAGTTTCGTTTCTGATTGCAGGAGCAGTCTGCATGAATTCATTTATTCTTTCCTGTGAAGCTGCCGCGCGTTGTATGAGTGATGTTACCCAACCCAATGCTGCAAAGGGCCACGTTAAACGAAAAATAAAAAACACGTAGGCTGAAATATCTCCCGGATTAATTTCATGTTTTATTGTCAGCAAGCCGCCCGTATAAACGGCAAGTATTAAACTCAGGCCCACCATGAAAATCATGAAGGGTTGAAAAAATGCTTCGGTGAGCACCAATGACAATCCGCGTTTTCTGTATTCCGAAGATTCACGTTCGAGTTTATTAATGAAAAAATTTTCCCTGTTGTAGGCTTTAATAACGCGTATGCCTGAAAATGTTTCCTGTGTAATTGTTGTGATGTCTGATAATTTTTCCTGCAGCATTGTACTCTTGCGATTGATCATTGCGCTAACTTTGTAAATGATAAATGAAAGTATTGGCAGGGGAGCAATAACAACCAGTGCCATGCGCCAGTCAACGTTTACCATGAAGATTATGGCAGTAACAACGGTTGCAAAAGTATTCGCAAGGTACATGAGGGCTGGGCCAGTGTACATTCTTACGCGACCCACGTCTTCGCTTATGCGGTTCATCATGTCGCCCGTGAAATTTTTCTTGTAAAAATCCTGGTCAAGAGCCTGGTAATGATCAAAGATTTCATTTTTCTGATCGAACTCAATGAAGCGCGACATTACTATCAGCGTCTGTCTCATCAGAAACATAAAGAACGCGCCGGCTATAGAGAATGCAATAATCATTAATCCACAATACACATATTCACCGGTGTCTTTTACTCCGCTTTCAAAAAGGTTAGTCGCTTTTCCAATGTAGATGCCGGGAAATGTGAGCAAGATGGAGGAAAGTGTAACAAACAGGAATCCCAGCAGCAGGCGAACCCTGTACTTATAAAAATATTTATTGAGGAACTTCAGCGATTTCAACAGGGACAAAAATAGGTATTCGCATTTGAAAGGAGGAAGAAATTTTCTATAGTATTGAATATTTACAGTTTTAAAAAAGAGAAGTGAGAATCAATGGAGACTTTTACGGCCTTTATGAGAATAGTATGAACCCACGATTTCCAATATGCGTCTTCTTCAGGCGATTGATCATCAGGGGGGAATTTCATAAAAAACAGCTCTCCGAATATGTTAATTTCCCTCTAAAAGAAACGCAAAAAGCCTTTCCCTGTTCTGTTTAATATCTTAAATTTGGTACACATCTATATTGCATGACCAAACTTTTACTTTCCTTATTTATTATTGCGGCAATTTCAGGCAGCGCTCAAAATACCTCGCAAAACTGGACGCACACCGATTGCATCAATAACAACAACTACACTTTGTTCAATATACTGGACAGTAACAAAGTTGTAGTAATGGAATTTGAAATGGGTTGTACAAGCTGCGTAACAGCTGCAACTGCTCTCGAACAAATGAAACAATCTTATGACGTGACCAATACAGGGCAGGTGAAGTTTTTTTTAATGGATTACTGGTCCAGCCACACTTGCTCTAATGTGCAAACTTTTGTAACCAACAACAACCTCACTTTTGGCGGTTTTGTTGGCTGCACCCCTGACAAAAATTATTACACTTCACAATCTCCCATGCCAATGATTATTGTTACCGGCGGACCCAGTCACACCGTTTATTACAAAAAACTTAGTTTCGACTCTTCGGATGTACCTGCAATTACGGCTGCAATTAACCAGGCGCTCAACGATATCGCGGCGAACATCAATAGTCACATGATGTTCCCGTTGTCAGTTACCATTGCTTCCAATCCGGCTTTAAAAGATGTTTATCTGAATATAACTTCAAACGGCGGCCAAAATCTGGATGTTGAAGTGTTCAATGTTCTGGGTCAGAATATCGCAACTCAAAAAGTTGAACTCAAGGAGAAGGGATTCAGGCAGGTGAAGCTGGATCTGCCTGAACTGAATGAAGGAATTTACTTTGTGCGTTATCGGTATGGTAATATGTACAAGACATTGAAATTTATGGCAGGAAAATAATTTTCGCAATGAAAACCAGTTTAATTTTATTTTCTTTTTTTATTTCCGGAGTGTTATTTTCCAGCTCGCCAAATTATACCCTGAATCCTGGAAACAGCATAAACGATGTAGCTCCTTACAATGTTCTGAGCATTTACGACATTTATCAGAATAATATTTCTAACAATAAAATAAAATTAATATGGCAATTGATCAGTCAGTCAATTCCAACGGGTTGGGATTTTAGTTTGTGTGATTATGCAACCTGTTATCCGGGCCTTCCATCTTCAGGCGCAATGGATTCTATTGATATTGGAAGCATGGGCTTTATCGGGTTGAATATTGATCCGTATTCTATTCCCGGAACTGCGGTGGTGAAAATATTTGTTTATGAAGATGGGTATTTTTCATTGGGAGATACATTGACATGGACTATAAACGCTGTTGCCGCAGGCATTTCAGAAAATGAGAAACAGGTTGATTTGAATTTGTTTCCGAATCCGGTGGTGAAAGAAATGAAT
>CBIHPU010000313.1:0-5030 GCA_966211935.1 uncultured bacterium
CAGGTTAGATAATCAATTTAATCTGTTCACTGCACTTTCACTTCAGCGGCGCGGCCTGATGTGAATTCGGAACATGAGTTCAGCATAAATTGAAAGCTTTTCACCGTGTGTTCGCTTTTGTTGTTATACATGATGATCCTGTTTTCGCCATTACCTTCAATAATAATGTCTCCCAGATCGTTCGTTTCAAAAAAGCTGATAAGATCATCAGTGAATAATTCATTAACGGCGGCTTTTTCCCTTGAGTAAATGGAGTAGATCGTGTTGAAACGCGGATGATTTTCAAACACAACCTGGTTCTTTAACAGGAACTCTATCACCGTATCGAGTTTGCTTTCGCGCTGCATTCTGAATTTAGGCACATGTTTACCTGCTAATTCAATTGAAATTCCATTGATACGGAATTCCAGCATATCCACCGAATCATACATTAATCCTTCAAGATATTCGAATTTTATTCCACCGATTTTTCCACTCACAAAAACTTCGGTTTGTTTCAGGTCTGCATGCTTAAAGCTCTTGAAACTGTTGAAATAATTTTTAGGTGTAGAGGCGTTGAAAGAAACAATATATCCGTTTTCCTCGCAGAAGTTTTTCAGTTCTACCTGGCCTCGCTTTAATTGAATAGTAATAATTTCGTCACCCTGTGTTCTGATCCGCATGGAGTAGGGGTGATCCTTTAACGGCCTCAGTTCCCTGAATCCGCGGATGATCATTTCATCAGGATTATGATCCTTCATCCGCATTACATTCTCAATAAAGCAACTGTCAGTCATGTAGACTTCAGTAAAATCAACTATTACTCTTTTTCCTTTTTCGTTTTGTATTACTTCTTTTACCGGCAGCCAGTTGGTAAAAACCGCTACTTTGTCGAGGTAAATCACGCTTTGCCTTTCGGTTGTTTCTACCTTTAACTTAACCTTGAATAATTTTTTTAATTCGCGTCCTCTCACAAAATTTATTATGGTTTTCAAAACAATTCCCGCCGCAACGCCTACAAGCATATCTACAGCAACGGTTACGATGGCTGTTGTCAGAAAAACAATAAAATGGTCGTTGCTTACCTTATAAGCTTTCAGGAATTCTTTTGGATTGCAGAGTTTTAATCCTACAAAAACAAGGATGGATGACAATGCCGCCACCGGAATGAGCTTAATGAGGGAAACGAAAATTATTACAAACCATGCACAATAGAAGACAGGCGGGTCGCTCCTTTGTTATTGATATTGGCCGAACTGCGCGCTACTTCACTTATCATTGGAAGCGCTCCAAGAAAACCTGAGATCATATTTCCAGCCCCAATAGCGACTATGTCTTTATTGTAATTGGATGTTCGTTTGTAAGGGTCAAGAAGGTCAACCGCCTTTACTGTGAGTATGGATTCGATTGTACCGATAATAGTTAGCAGGAAAAAAAACTTTATGGTGATAGCAAGATTAGCCGTGCTGAAAATGCCAGTGTCAAAAAAGAAATTGAATTCAAGCTTGCCTGGATCTATAAGAGGATTTTCTTCGTAGGTTGCACCCGCCAGCTGAAAAACCTGGGCAACCAGAATAGCTACAACAATAACGATAAGAAATGGGGGAATGGATCTTACGATCGGGTTGTTTATTCTTGGAAATAAAAACAGAAGTGAGAGTGATAATGTTCCTATTAATGCAATTCTCCAGTCGAGTCGAGTTAAGCTTGCCGGCAGTTCATGAATTAATTCAAGCGGTTCCATACCTTTCAGTTCGGCAGGCGCAATTCCAAGCATGAGGTGAATTTGCTTTGAAATGATGATGATGCCGATAGCTGCCAATATTCCGTGAATAATTGAGGAAGGAATAAAGTCGGCCCATTTTCCGATTTTGAAAATACCAAGCAACACCTGCATCAATCCTGTAACAGCGATTAGTGAAGCAGCCATAAAATATCCTCTGTTTGGATTACCGCTTTCATAAGCTTCAACCGCTCCCGCAACAATTACGATCAAACCTGCGGCAGGGCCTTTAATTGCAAGTTCTGATCCGCTGATAAATCCAATAATAAGTCCTCCGATTATAGCGGTGAGCACGCCGGTGATTGGTGGAAAATTACTTGCAGATGCAACGCCAAGGCATAATGGCAATGCGATTAGTGAAACAATAAAACCGGCAAGAATATCTTGCTTTAAATGTCCGGCAATGCCCTGGAACAGGGAATTCTTATTTGTACTTTTTTTATTTTCCATTTATTGAAAAGCGATCAACTGAATTTGAATATTGGATTAAGGAAATTGCGAATCCGCGATTATCGTTTATTTCCTGCGATTACTGCAGATTGAGCACAGCCGTTTTTCAGACTCTAATATTTCGCGTGGAAATATATAACGGTTTCCCTGATGGAAAGAGGTATGGATTACAACCGTCAATAAAACAGGACGCAGACAAAAGATCGTTAACCTTGTCAGTAAAAAGTGTCTGGGCAATTAAAAGATTCAAAAGGTCTTCTTTGTTTTTCGTTTTATTTTCAGATTCTTTCTCCCTGCCTTCTTTTTCACGTTCTTCAATTGGAATCTGCTGAGTTGAATTGCCGTCCTTTTTGCAGGACTGCGCTTTTATAACGACTTGACGAGAGTCTGCATGGCAATCCGTTCGGGCAGCTGCGGGTAGACAGAAGGCTGAAAGTAAAATTAAAACGGATAAAAATCTGAAACAGCTCAGAACTCTCATAAGAATGTTGTACAAAGTTATAAGGATTTTTATTCCGAAACACAGGTTTCGATGAAATTTAAAAAGACATCGTTGGCCATTTGTGTTAAAGGTGTAAGTCTGACCGTAAATTGAACTTAACTGACCTGATAATTGATGGAGCTTTTTCAGGAGGGTCTAACCCTGTTAAAATACATTGGCCTTGAGCGCGGAGGCAGCCGGGGATTTGCAAGATGCGCGATATCATTTAACGCAATGAATTTTATCAGTCGCTTTAACGTAAAGGAATTAGACTTTTGCTTTATACTCTATGTCCTCCAACGAAATCAAAAACCGATTAATTTCAAGTCCGGTCAATTTACTGATCGCAACGTCTGCGTTGATTTTTATTTTATATGCAGGAAGAACTTTTTTTGTTCCTCTTTTTTTCGGATTGTTGATCGCTATTCTGATGTATCCCGCCAGCAGACGTATGGAAAGGAATGGAATTTCCAGAACGCTGTCCGTAACATTTTCAATAGTCTTTATAATAGCGTTATTCGGTTTGTTATTATGGATGCTGGGCTATGAAGTGAATTTATTTCTGGCAAAGGTTCCGGAAATTAAAGTTGGTTTATCGCGTAAAATGAATGAAGCAGCTCTGTGGATCAATGAAAATTTTCCAATCGCAAATGAAAAAGATTTTTCTTCCAATCTGCTGAATAATATTTTTTCCGGTATAAATATTTATTTCAATAAGGCGTTGTACGCCACTTTCTCAAGTCTGTTTGTACTGATCATGATCCCGATTTATGCCGCCTTGTTTCTCTATCATCGCGGAACGTTTGTAAGGTTTATTTTAACACTTACCAAGCCAGAGTACAAAGATAAAGTGAACCTGGTGATCACAAAAAGTATTTACAGCTACTTCAAATTTGTAAAAGGGACATTCTTTGTTTATTGCATTGTTGGGATATTGAACAGTATCGGACTTCTTTTACTGGGCATCAATCACGCGATACTTTTTGGTATGGTTACCGCCTTCATGACGGCAATACCCTATGTCGGAATTATTATCAGCGCCGCCCTGCCAATATCAGTGGCGCTGGTTACCAAAGATTCAATATGGTATCCTATAGGTGTAATCGCGGTTTTCACTTTTGTGCAATATCTTGAAGCGAATATTATTTATCCCAGAGTGGTAGGGCAACAACTTAATTTAAGTACGTGGGCGGTATTAACAGCCATTCTTATTGGAAGTCTTATTTGGGGAATTTCAGGCATGATACTTTTTATTCCTTTCGCCGCAATACTTAAGCTTGTATCAGATAGTTTTGAGGAACTGAGACCTGTAAACATTCTTCTTAACCGGGAAGAAGGATATACTTCTGAAAAGAGGAAATAATTTTTTCTTTCCGTAATTACTTTTCTAAATGGCATAAGATTTTTTTAAATGCTTAGTGTAATTCAATCATGCGCTTCCATCAGATTTATGCTTTTAGTAAAACCCGAGGATTTATAAGGGTTTCGGTGGGGAGCATGCGATTTGGAAGATGAAATATTTTTTTGAGAACTTCTCTGAAGACATGGCTTTTAGTGTCCGGCAACCAAATGAGAAACACAGGAAACAGTAATGGAAATTAAAGACACACATGAATGTATTGTTCGTGGAATAGATAATATTTCCGCCTACGCGATTTTTGTTATTGATCGTGGAGGAGAAGTTTTAAGCTGGAACAGGGGCGCGGAACGAATTATGAAATATGACGCGAGTGAAATTATTGGACATAATTTTTCTGAGCTATATACAAGAGAAGAAAATAAACAGGAAGTATCAAAAAAGAATATTGAGATCGCGTCTGAAAATGGTTCAAGTGAAGCCTTAGGCTGGCGGGTAAGGGAAGATGGCTCCTATTTCTGGTGCAGGGAGACGATCAGCCGAGTTAATGAGTCAGAACATTCATCTGCAGGATTTTTAGTCATTATTCAGGATCTGTCAAAACAAAAAGAGAAGGACCGCGTAACAACTGAGTGGTCGGAGATGTTTGAATATACAGACTGGAGTCTCGCAGCAATTGATCCTGTAACCACCAAATTCAAATATGTAAACCAGTCCTTTGCACGAATGCATGGTTATGCATTGGCGGATCTTGAGGATATGGATTTTTTAGAACTTATTTCAAATATGTATCGTGATAAGTTTATCAGTCAGCTGGAACAAACGATTGTAAAGGGTCATTCACTTTTCAGGTCCGAACATCTTGATAAAAGTGGAAAGCTTATTCCATTGGTAATTGAATCCGCGACCATAAGAAATGAAAAAGGAATAACTGATTATATTCTTCTGAATGTGCATCAGATTGAAGAGTACGACGAGCT
>CBIHPU010000314.1:0-5021 GCA_966211935.1 uncultured bacterium
ATACCGGAAGTATAAGAACAACAAAAGTTTTTTCAAGATTTTTAGCGGGGATGAATTTGAAGAAAAATATTTCATTGGATCACGTCTTTTGGCGAGACGATTCAAAGCGCAGATCTTCCCGGACCGCAACTTCATAAAGGATCTGCTGGTAAATTACCAGGATTTTGCCGATGAAATACAGGCAGAGGAGTACGAAATGCACCAAGCGGATAATTAACAAATTTTCAGGTTCGGGTTTTATGGATTCCGGATGCGCTTAACATCTAAATGTAAAACACCGCCTCATGAAGAATTTCTTAGCCCTGTTCACTTTAGTTTCTGTCTCAGCTTTGTCACAGTCAAATGTAGACGACAATAATATGCTAAGCAATCTGAACATTAATTCAATTCCGGTTCAGCAGGCGTACCAGTCTAATGCTTCAGAGAATGAACAGCAAGCCAATTACAATGAGAATCCGGTGCAGATGCAATACGGCGGAGAGAATATGTACAATGATAATCGCGGTGGAAATATTCAGTATCAAAATCAGGCGCCTCAAACGAATAAGCAATTGCAGGTTGTTCAACAGACAAAGCAGGGAACGTCAAGATCAATTTCGTTTTCTTCAAATGGTGGTGGGGGAGGAGCAAAGAGCAAAAGTAGTTCTGCACATGCGAGCAAACACATTTTAAAAAAGTGGGCAGTAAAGCAAGGAAGAAAAATGAAAGCAAAAAAGTCAAACGGAAGAAAGAAATATTTTCTGGATCTATGTTGTAAATGGTGAGTAGCTCAGAATTGTGGAAACGTCTCTTAAAAATAAGAGGCGTTTTTTTATTATAAATTTTATTTGTTACCTGGCATTTGCCTCAATTTATTTTTCTGGCTCCTGATCTGAGAAGAAGACTTGATGGTTATTTTACTGCAATTTGTTACTTAGCAAAATTGTTGCGGATTAGGTTTTCACTAATCAACGAGTCTGCGTTTGCTGTATACTCAATTGACTTTTCAACTTGAGTATTTATGTTTCTATATAAAAGATAATCCCTAACTCCTTTTAAATACAAATGTTCATTTTTAAGAATTAAAATTAAATCCCCATTAATTGGGCTTTTTTTAAATTGCATTATAAAATCCCCGGCGAAATAATTATTATCTGATTCGATTGAGAGCTTGTAAACATTATTATTTCTTGAAACGAACCATCTACCTTCTTGAGTTAAATTGGTCACTATTTCGTCGTTGAGTTTGTAAACGGCGGGAAGTTTTAAACTTCCATTCTTATAAAATTCAATAATGTGTAAGTGAATATTATGAACTAAACTACTGCCGTTGTATTCCACTTCCACAGTAGAGTATTGACCTAAAAGAACATTTTCGATCGTGCTACTTTTAGCACAACTTGAAAAAGTAAACGTCGCCAATATAATAACTGTTAGCTGATAGAATGTTTTATGATGTTTTTCCCACATGTAAAGTATTGCACTGGAAAGTTAAGAAAAAACAAAAAAGAAATTTTGATGTGTAACTATAATAGTTTTTATTCATGGTTGCTCGTTGCATATGAAGTTCCCTCCTTTGACGGAAAAGAATTAGATGCTAAACAAGTAGTTCCCTCCTTCGTCGCCTAAAGCATGAGCACTATAATTTTTTCATCAAATATCCATACAGCGCCACCATTGCCTCAAAATCTTTTTTGTTCACTATTTCATCTGCACTGTGAACATTGTCTTCAGGAGCGCCGATAAAGATCCAGTCCCATGGATTTTCTCCCATCTGCAATTCTTTTGCATCACTGCCGCCTGCTCCTTCAACTTCCAGCTGAAATGAAATATCTGATTCTTTTGCAAGTTGAATTACACGATCCACAAATTTTCTACGCGGTACAAGACTGTCACGCATGCTGATCGCAACTCCTTCTCCGTCTTTCACTCCTTCGGAGATCCAGGTTATGTCTGAGATCAATGCCTGTTTTACTTTGTATTCGTCGTAAATGAATTTCTGTAAATAAGAAACACTTCCGCCTCCATGCTCTTCCCAGCAACTGAAACAAATAATCCCATCTTCAAGTGTTTCCGCGACTTTTAGTGCATTAAAAACTCCGAGGCGATTATCCATATAACAACACTGCAGGTGAGTTTTTGTTTCTCTCCAGTTTGGTTTGAATGTCAGCGTTGTTCCTCTTTCAATTTCCCTGTTTGCCTTGTAGCTGATCTGGACTTCGTGCGTTTTTTTATTTTGTTTCACCTGAAGCTTGCATTCAACCGGACCATCGCTGTCCGCGCCAACCAAAACTGTATTGTGAATTAAACGCGGACCTCCAACCTTCACAAGTCCCTTATTATAACGCACGGTAAATCCAATGCTGTCTATGTGCGCGAATATTGCAGTGCGTGGTTTTCCAAACACAAGCACAATACAATCCTGGAATCCTTCTCCATGATAGATCTTTGGTTTCTTTTTCCAGTTCTTCATGTTCTTCTGTATATGATCAAGAAGAAATTCAGTCATAGTCCATTCACTGCCGCTTGGAGCGTGAATACCGCACATTGTTTTTAATAAACTGTAATCCATTTTGTTTTTGTAGTGGGTTTAAAGGTAATTATTTTGCTTGTCGACGTGAAAAATTTTTGGACACAAAGTTCGCGAAGGGCGCACAAAGTTCACAAAGAATTTTTTTCATTCAAAACCGCGATCTCCGTTATTCTCCACGTCTCCGCGTGAAATTAAGAATGGACACAAAGTGCGCGAAGGTTCCTCAAAGGTCACGAAGATTATTTTTTATTCAAAACCGCGAACTCCGTTATTCTCCACCTCTCTGTGTGAAATCCACGCCGCGTCGTTGCGGTCGTTGCGTGAAAAATTATAAATCCAGTATCTCGTATTGCACCTGGTGCGGGATCTTTTTTACAAAACTGTCCAGCTTGCCAATTTCACTTTTGGGAATCTCAAATTTTATTGAAACGCCTTCTTCGAAATTCTGTTCAAGTATTTTGCATTCGCAGCTTTTCAATATGCGCATCACATCGTTCATCTGATCAAAACCTGCTTTGATAATCCCTGTAAAAGTGATCGGCACTTCAATGATGTCCGCTTTTTCCAAAGCATCTGCAGCTGCGCCTTTATAAGCTTGTATCAATCCTCCGGCTCCTAATAAGGTTCCGCCAAAATATCTTACAACAACAACAAGGATATTGGTGAGTTCTTTGCTTTGTATTTGTCCCAGAATGGGTTTGCCCGCGGTATTATTTGGCTCTCCGGCATCATTTGCCCTCCAGATTGATCCGTCGGGTCCTAAACGATAAGCATAGCAATGATGTCTGGCGGAAAAATGTTTCTTTTTTAATTCTTCAATATGTTCTTTGATCTGCTCTTCATTTTTTACCGGAAAAGCAAAGGCAAAAAACTTGCTGCCCTTTTCCTTGTAGAGTCCTTCGCTGGTATTTTTTATAGTTTTATATGAATCCAATTTTTTTATTTTATCCGATCCACCCGGCGATCAACGCGATTGCAATTACAGACAACAAAATACCTGTATAGTTCCACATTGTAAGTTTTTCTTTGAAAATAAATAATCCTGCAACAGTTGAAACAAGTACAACGCCTGTGTTTACAATGGGATAAACCTGGCTGCTTTGTAATCCGCTTGTGCTTAACGCGAGCATTATAAAATAAATGCTGAAATAATTTGGAATGCCAAGTATGATTCCGCCTGCAATACTTGTTGGAACAAACTTTGATCTTTTTGTAACTAGTTGTGACAACAAAATTATACTGCCAATTGTTCCCGCTACAAAAAAGCAGGTTGCTATGAATAACGGAACAGGCGTATTTTCTTTTTCAGCATAGGTGACAATGGAATCGATTATTCCGCTACCAAGAAAAACAATTAAGGGCAGAATTATTTTGGCGAAGCCGGAAATTGAATTCACGGTTCCGTTCCCGGGTTTTACTGTAAGGTAAACGGAGGCCAGCGCAATCACTAATCCCGTTATTTTGATCCAGTTAGTTGAATCATTATACATCCACACTGAAAATATAACCGGAATTACTACGCTCATTTTATTTGCGACGCTTGCTACGGCTATACTTATTTTTTGTGAGGTAACAGACAGAAGATAAAATATTGAGATGAAAAGCGCGCCTTCAAGAACCGCGACTGGAAACCAACCAGAGCGAAAGATCTGTGCGGCTTCAATTTTTCCATCAATAAAAAATAGCGCAGTTGATCCGGCTACAAAGTAATTGATGACGATGCCTTGAATTGCGGGAATGTTGAAACGCGGAAATGCTTTCAGTATTACAAATAGAAGTACGTTGCAGATGACACTCAGTAATATGAAAAACATTCCGTTCTGAATTAAATTGCTCTGCAAAAATAATTTTTGCTGAATAATTAATTTGTTTATGTTTACCACAAATTATGATGAGTTATGAGGCTTAGAATGGATATCCTTACGGAAGCAATAGAAGAGTCGAGGAACCTTACTCTTTTTTATCTGAGCAAGCTTGGTGGGAAAGATTTTTATAAGGAGTTTGAGTCTGAAGGTACCAAATTGAATTCAGTTGCGTATGTTGTTGCTCATCTTACCTGGGCTGAAGAATTTTTAGTGTTGCGTGCAATAACGGGTGAAGGAGCGGGAATCAGCTGGACAGACAATTTCCGCATCGGTGGTGCGCGTCCGCCAATAGAAAGTTATCCTTCGTTTAATGAGATCCTGAATGGTTTCCAGGAAGTTCATTTAAAAGCTATGGATGTATTGACACGACTTACTGACGAAGAACTTGAGCAGACCAATAAGATCAATCTTCGATTTCAGACAGGAGACAACATAAAAGTTTGTCTGTTGCATCATATCAGACATGAAGCATCGCACGCGGGGCATTTAAGCTGGTTGTGCAAGCTGCACAAAGTTGAAACCGTGTGATCAGTGCGCGGTAATGATCCGTTTATTTTCTTCAGACTGAATTTTTACGCGAACTACATTTTCCGGATAAATTTTTTCCGCGATCTGCGGCCATTCAATAAAACAGTAGTTCCCTG
>CBIHPU010000315.1:0-5018 GCA_966211935.1 uncultured bacterium
TTTTCAGCGGTTGTTCAGTATAATGATCCCGATCCTTATATATGGATGCCAGTTTATTTATATGGAGCCTTACTTTGCTTTTTGGCCGTGAGAAGAAAATTTAACCCGTTATTTTATTTTGTGGGAATTGGAATTTACGCAGGATTCGCGACAATAATTTTCTTCAGTGAAACAGGAGTGTGGACCTGGATCAGTAAATACCACGCGGAAAGCATTGTCAGCAGCATGCAGGCATCAAAACCATGGATTGAAGAAACGCGTGAGTTTTTTGGACTGCTGATTTTAATTGGCGCCCTCAGCACAAATATGATCTGGTTGCTGAGAGAAAGAAAGAAGAGTTTGTCAGTTTAAAGACTCTCTCGTATTTCAGATGCGTATTCGTCAGGAAATTTACTTTCGTTCATGCATAATACTTCCAATTGATGTTCATTGCGGTCAGCAAATGCTATGCAGATGCTTTCAGTCGTTATCTTCCACTTTCATTTAAATACTTCTTCCCGCACAATTAATGTTTTGTTTTATGTTCAAAAAAAACAAAGTCAGTTTCGGATGTAAAACATAGAGGATAAATTGGTAACACGAACGTCTTTTTTTAACTTGCAACGTTGCAATACATTCTCTTAAAAACATTTCAATAGGAAAATTTTATATGGAAACGACGAAAGAACTGCATGAATTGAATGATGTTGAGATCCGTGTCCTCGGATCGCTGATGGAAAAAAGCAAAACGACTCCGGATTATTATCCAATGACGGTTAATTCACTGACTGCAGCGTGCAATCAGAAAAGCTCACGTAATCCGGTTGTTGATTATGACGAAGAAACTGTGCTGGCTGCACTGAGAAGTTTAAAAGGACAGAATCTTATTTCATTGGCAATTGGTGGAACAAGCCGCACCAATAAATACAAACACAACTTTGATATTGTATATAATATTACACCTGCGGAATATGCTGTTCTGTGTTTGCTGTTTCTTCGCGGTCCGTTAACGCCGGGGGAAATCAATTCAAATTCAGGACGCATTTATTCTTTCTCCTCGCTAGCTTCTGTAAACGAGACGTTGAACAAACTTGCAGAAGCCCAGCCGTCAATGGTTAAAGAAATGCCAAAACGCAGCGGACAAAAAGAGGCAAGGTTCATGCATCTTTTTGGAGGAACAGTTCCTGAGTCTGACGAGACTGAAATCTCTGAAGAATTTCATGCTTCCCGTTCAGTGAATCCATTGGAGGAACGTTTGTCCGCTGTGGAAAAAGAACTTGCTGAAGTAAAAGAAACGTTGAATAAACTAGTAAAGGAGTTAATGGGGTAGTTTTAAAGAATTTCTATTAAAATTTAACTGATCTTATCGTTCCGAAAAGGCCCGGTTTTAGGGTGATTCAATTAATCGCCGTATTTTTGTACACTCAATTTTCCAGAAAGTTCCGAGCACTCAATTTTAAGAACGACTGACCCCATCGCATGAACTGTCCACCAAAACATTGGCTTACATCTGTTCTTCACCTGCTTGTATGGATATGTCTTTTCTTTTATCCTTTTCTTTTTCATTATTTACCTATCAGGGATAGCTGGGCCGTCTTGCGTGTCGCATCGTTTCTTGGTATGCTTGCTTTTCTTTTTTATTTTAATACCTGTATACTTATTCCAATGGTTCTTGGAAAGAAAAGAGTAGTTATTTACCTGCTTTCCTCTTTTGCAATAGTTGCGTTGGTTGGTATTGGCATGGGCCACATACAGGTACAATTCAATCCGGCAGTAGTAAAAGAAAAAGAGATTTTTGATCGTGGCGTTAACACAGGAATCATCGCCGGACTTCTGAGCTGGATCATCAGCAGCGCTATTAAAGTGACAACCGAGTGGTTTAAGAATCAGCAAATGATGCGCAGAATAGAAAATGAAAAACTCCTTTCTGAGCTAAGCTTTCTTAAATCTCAGGTAAACCCGCATTTTCTTTTTAATGCTCTTAATAACATTTATTCTTTACAACATAAAAATTCTCCGGATACCGGATCTGCTATTTTGAAATTGTCTGAGCTGATTCGTTACATGCTTTATGAGACTGCGCCGGATTTTGTTTCCCTCGAAAAGGAAATTAATTACATCAGGAATTATATCGAATTGCAGAAACTCGGATTGTCGCCGGAGGTTAAGGTCAATTTTAATGTAAAAGGCGATGTGGCTGGCAAAAACGTACGAGCAATGTTATTTATACCTTTGGTCGAAAATATTTTCAAGCATGGAGTTTCTTATATTAAAAATTCCGAGCTTGATATTTCAGTGGAAATTGGCGAAAATTACGTTGAGTTGAAAACTTCAAATCCTATTGGCGGTAAAATGACAAACGGTGAAAATAAAAGCGGAATCGGATTGAACAATCTCAGAAAACGCCTTGATCTTTTGTACTCGGGCAAACATGAGTTTAATGTGACCACTGATGCTCAGATTTTCAAAACGAATTTAAAACTTTATTTAGCCTAACATGATACGTTGTATTACAATCGATGATTCACCGTTGGCACTTGATCTTCTTGAAGGATATATCAGGCGAATTCCTGAATTGCAGTTGGTTAATCGTTTTACCAACGCGCTCGAAGCGGCTGAGTTTTTAAAAAAAGCGCAGATAGAGCTTGTATTTCTGGATATTCATATGCCGGACATCACGGGATTGGATTTTGTAAAGAAGATGCACCCCGAGGCTAAAGTTGTTTTTACCACCGCTTATCCGAATTACGCTGTTGAAGGCTATGAAGTGAACGCCGTTGATTATCTACTTAAACCTTTTTCATTTGAACGTTTTCAAAAAGCGGTGGAAAAGGTAGCTCGGCAACTGGAATTGGAAAAACATGCAACGCAACAGGAAAAATCGGTGTATTTTAAATCAGGATACACAACAGTGAAAGTGAACGTTCATGATATTCTGTACATTGAAGCCTTGAAAGATTACATACAAATTTTTACATCGAAGCAAAAAATTCTTTCGTTGATGAGTATGGGAGAGGTACTTGAATTTCTCGCTTCAGATGATTTTATCCGGATTCACCGTTCATTTATTGTGGCGCTCAATAAAATCTCCAGGATCTCAGGTAAAAAGATCATGATCGGAGATAAAGAGATCCCAATCGGGGAAATGTATAAAGACGCTTTCAATAAAGTACTGAAAGAAAAAGGTATTATCCATTAATAGTAATTTTCTTCCGTTATTTTTTTTTCAAAACGGGAATCTGAACCGCGTTCCGATTCTTCTTTCTTTTGATTTTCAGTGTGTTTTTTTTTGGTCGGAGCTTTGAACAGCCTGATGCGGGTCAGCCTGTGATACTGCCCACATCAGTTTTTATAAAATTTGAAAATCGGGGGGCTATGAAAAATACTGTTCAATTTCTGTTCGCGTTTTTTTTATCCTGTAATTTTTCAATTGCGCAAACCTTCTCTGGAGAAAAAAACTTCGCTTCCTCCACATTGCTTAAATCGGTTATTTTTGATTTTGACGGTTTAACCGTGAATGATAATGATCTTCCTGATGGCGACTTTGGCAGTTACGATCTTAATTATTCAGTTGCAGATAATCCAACAGGCGAAAATGCCATGCTTGGCGACAGGGTGTTAAAGTTACATCTTGACTGGCAGAGTGGAATTGGAGTTTTTGGAAAAGCAACTTCACGCTTCTTCGAATTAAACGCTTCAAACGACAAACTGAATTTTTATTTCTTGAATAATTCCTCCTCAACCCTGCCGCTGAAAATCAAGTTAACTGAAGACGATGACAATAATAATTATTTTGAATTCTGGACAGACGACAGCTGGACCTACACGCAACAAATACCTTCTGCGGGCGGATGGCAGCTGTTCAGTATTCCTCTGAATCAGTTCATCGATGAGAATACAGGTGGAAACGGAATTTTTGATGCAAGTTATACCGGCGCGGGTGGAATGCTTTTTTCGATATCATTCCATTTTAGTAAAAACCAGGATGTAAGTTCTGAAACATATTTTATCGATATGATATGTTTTTCAGATGGAAATATGCCAACCGGCTCAACGGTAGTTGAATTACCAGATAAAAGCGCGGCCGATTATTGCGAGTTGGGTGCGCTTGCCTATACCGCGTCTGCTGATCAGATTCCATCTGAAATAGAAGGATTGTATAATGATGGAAAAAAAATAAAGTACGTTAACTGGTTTATTTATTATTCAGAAAACGGTATTGTTGCAAATGAATTTCCGGGCCAGGAGGTGGAGAATCTTTTGCAAAACGGATACGAGCCAATTATTACATGGGAGTCAATGTTTTCTGGTTACGCGCGGCTCGATCCCGTGCAACCAAGGCTTGATAAAATTCTGAATGGAACATTTGATGCATATATTGATGAATTTGCAGACAGGATAAAAATGTTCAGTGACACCATAATCCTGCGAATCTTTCACGAGTTTGAAGGTGACTGGTATCCATGGTCGCTCACACACAATGGCCACGATCCGAATATTTACATTTCAGCGTACTGCTACGTTGTGGATCGCTTCAGAACAAGAGGAGCCAATAATGTGAAATGGATGTGGTGTTTGAACGCGGATACTAAACCCTGGCTGCGTTACAACTGGGTCGTTGCTGCTTATCCTGGAGATAACTATGTGGATATTGTAGCAACTGATATTTATAATCATCCGAATACGGGAACGCCGGCGTGGAAGTCATTTCGATTTACGATGACTGAAAGTTATTATTATTTAAGAAAATATTTTCCTCATAAACCTTTGTTTATTACAGAAGTTGGTTGTCGTGAACGCTACAGCGAAGAAAATCCGAATTCACAAACCAAAGCGGAATGGTTGTGTCAGATGAATAATGATCTGCAATCTTTTTTCTGCAAAGTAAGGGCGCTTGTGTTTTTCAGTGTGGTTAAGGAGCATGACTGGAGGGTTAATTCTTCACCTGCTTCTCAGTTATCTTTTAAAAATTGTTTCTGGCAGGATCTGTATTACGGAGGAGTTGTGGGAACAGAAGATTTTTTCGCTGAGAGCGGTGG
>CBIHPU010000316.1:0-5013 GCA_966211935.1 uncultured bacterium
ACGCGGCCATCATTAAAAAAATATATTTTCCCCGTCTTATCATTCCCGTTTCTTCGGTTTTTGGGGCCTTTGTTGATTTTCTTGTAGGATTTATTTTTTTATTTATTGCACTAATCTATTTCCGCCCGTCAATAAATCTTACTGGTTTTGCTTTTATACCGGTGGCACTTGCTCTTGTGTTCTGCGCATCACTTGGCGTGGGTACCCTGATCTCCGCGCTGAATGTTAAGTATCGCGATTTTCGTTATATCCTTCCATTTATGGTTCAGTCCCTGCTGTTTGTATCGCCGGTGTTTTTTCCGCTTCACAAATACGATCTTACAGTGCAGACTGTGATGGCAATAAATCCAATGTATGCGCCTCTGGAGCTGTTCCGTTCCTTTCTGGAAGGATATCCGCTTAATCATTCACTTATTGCTGTCAGCATCACATCAAATTTAATTTTTCTTGCTGCAGGAATTTTCGTTTTTAGAAAAACCGAACTTTTCTTTGCGGATCTCGCTTAACAACATAACGATTATAACAGGAGTATGAAACCCATACTGGAGATAAAAAATATTTCTAAAAAATTCAGAATAAATCGTTCTGCAAAACGCTATCATAGCCTTCGTGATTCCATTTCAGGCATGTTCTCGTCTGATATTGGCGGTAAGGAAGATTTTTACGCGTTGAAAAACATAAGCTTTAATGTTGAGCGCGGAGATACAATAGGAATTGTCGGAAAAAACGGCGCTGGAAAATCTACATTATTAAAAATCCTTTCCAAAATAACTCCTCCAACTTCAGGAAGTATTTTATGCAGAGGAAGACTGGCGAGTTTGCTGGAGGTTGGCACGGGCTTTCATCCTGAACTTACCGGGCGCGAGAACATTTTTTTCAATGGTTCCATACTTGGAATGAAAAGGAAAGAGATAGAAAAAAACTTTGATGCCATAGTTGATTTTTCGGGGGTTGAAAAATTTCTGGACACGCCTTTAAAACATTACAGCAGCGGCATGCAGTTGCGACTGGCTTTCGCGGTAGCTGCTTTTCTTGAAAATGAAATACTCGTTATAGATGAAGTGCTTGCAGTTGGTGACGCTGAATTTCAAAGGAAGTGCCTTGGAAAAATGGAAGATGTAAGCCGAAGCGGGAGAACGATTCTATTTGTTAGCCACAACATGGCCGCTGTGGCGCAACTCTGTAAAAAAGCTGTGTTGATTCGCAACGGAGAGCTTGCTGCGATGGATAATTCATCTGCAATAATTTCAGAATACCTGCGGACCGAAGTCGGAACAGATTCAATTGTCTATTTCAACGAAAAAAAGCGTGATTTTTATTTCGAGTATATTGAGATAACAAATGAAAGATCGGAACGCACAGGCAGCTTCTCAATGGGCGAGCAGGTTAATGTGAGCTTTAAATACAGAAATTTTGTCCCGCATAAAACCATTCAGATCTGCCTTGTTCTGCGCACCATTGAAGGTGTTCCAATTGCCTACATCACTAATGAGGATTCAAAGTTTGACGTAAATAAACTCAAGAACGATGAATATTCAATTTCCGTCTCATTTCACAACATTCTTCTCTACCCCAATACTTACATCATTAGTCTTATTGCTGATGAACTGAATGGATTACCATTGAGTTCGCACCAGGATTGCATTAGTTTTAAAATTGATAATGGCGGGGATGTTACCTACAGGGCACTGCCAAAACACAGTGGAACATATTTCTTAACTCCCGAATGGAAAATTATTCAGTAATGAAAACGGTCGTAAAAAAAATACTGAAATCTGCAGGACTTAAGATTTCAAAAATTACTGAAAAAGACGGAAGATACCTTTCTCTTCTGGAAAAATACGGCATAAATAAAATTCTGGACGTTGGAGCCAACAAAGGTCAGTATGCCATTGAATGCCGGAACATCGGTTACAAAGGAACAATCATTTCATTCGAGCCGGTTACGGATGCTTATACAATCTTAAAAAGCCTTGCGGAGAACGACAGCAACTGGCAGACTGTGAAAACCGGTTTGGGAAATATAGATGGTGAAGTTGAAATTAACGTAGCTGCAAATTCATACAGTAGCTCTATTCTTGAGATGCTTCCTTCTCATTTGCAGGCAGCACCGGAATCTGCGTATATCGCAAAAGAAAAGATAAATATCTTAAAACTGGATACTGTTTTCAGCAAGTATTGTTCCGCTTCTGAAAAAGTCTTTCTTAAGCTGGACACACAAGGTTATGAAAAAGAAATATTAGCGGGAGGAACAAATGCGCTTTCAAAAATTTGCGGGGTGCAACTGGAAATGTCTTTGTTCCCTATGTATAAAGATGAAATGCTTTTCCAGGAAGCAGTTACCATGTTGGATAAACTGGGATTTAAACTTTGCGGACTTGAAAACAGTTTTACAGATAGAAAAACCGGGCAGTTACTTCAGGTGGATGGAGTTTTTTACAGGATAAATTGAAAAATTCAGAGCAACATATCGTAAGTCCCGTAGCAGTATTCGGTTTCAAAAGACCTGAACATACCGCAAAGGTTCTTCACGCACTTTCGGAATGTGAATTATTTAATGAGACTGAAGTTTTTCTTTTTTGCGATGGACCAAAAGAAGATTTCACGGATGCCGATTATAATGACCTGAATGCAGTGCGTGATTTATTCCGTTCATTCAAAGGCTGTTTAAAAACTCACCTTTATATATCAGAAAAAAATCTTGGACTCAACAGATCAATAGAGAGAGGAATTGATGAAGTTTTTAAAAATCATTCACGGATCATTGTTTTGGAAGATGATATTGTTGTTGCAAAATCATTTCTTAAATACATGAATTCCGCACTTACTTTATTTGAAACCAGTAAAAAGGTATTTCACATTAGCGGGTTTACGCCTAATATGAACGTGGAGAAAAGCAAGCCGGACTTTTTCTTTATGCGTAACGCGCAGGTATGGGGGTGGGCAACCTGGTCGGACAGGTGGAAGCATTATTACAGGGATCCGAAGGAAAACTATCACATTATCTCAAAAAGCAAAAAAGATATCAGCGATTATAATTTTTCTGGCAGCATAAATTATTTTGAGCTGCTGAAGAAGACTATCAACGGCGATCAAACCATATGGGACACAAAGTGGTCCTCTTCAGTTTTTGTGCTTAAAGGTCTTGCACTTTATTCAGTGAAATCACTTGCAATTAATATCGGTCTTGATAATTCTGGGGTGCATTGCAATTCAACATCGGAATTATATTTTCAACCCAATGCATTTGATTTCAGTAATGAAGCACCCGTATTATCGTTAGAAGAAGTTCCGGAAGAAAATAAATATTTCCGGAAGAAGATACAATTAGCTCTGGCCAAGCCACAGGGAAGGAAAGTTTATTACTCAACATTAATAAAATCGTTCCTGAATGGAAGCTGAAACAAATAAAGTTTTTTATCCATCCAGTTCGCACCACCGGAAGTTACCCGCTAATCTGCAGCCTGGCGATGAAGATTTATTTGGCGATCTCAATATTCATCTGTCCGAAAGCGTTTTGAAAAAATATTCAAATGTTCTGGTAAGTGATATTGGAATTATTATTAAAAACCTTTCTGTAGCAAGGGAACAGATAGTTTGTTATGACAGCGATTTTATCAATTACGAAAAGAAATACATTGCAAAAGCGCGTTTAGTTTATAATAAGCTTAAAACCGACAACAATGAGAAATACTTTTTGGCATTTGACAATTACTCCGGTCCTAATGGTTTTTTTCATTGGTTTGGAGATGGAATGACCCGCCTGGTTGAAATGAAAGAGCAACTTCATGATTATACTTTGTTATTGCCGGAATATTTTAAGACGCAGGATATCTATAGAGAAACGCTGAAACATTTCGATGTAAAGAAAGTCTTCTACATTCCTTCAAATTCCTGCGCCCGGGTTAAAAATCTGTATGTGGCTTCATTCATTGCACCCAGCGGACAGTTCCATCCGCAGAATATAAGCAAACTGAGTAATTTCCTTCTGAAACAATACAATATAACAGCGGATGATTCTTTTCCGTCACTGGTATATATCAGCAGAAAAAAAGCGGATCGCAGATTCGTGGTAAATGAAGCGGAAGTCATTGACTTTGTTGAGCGGTTTGGGTTTACAACCATTTGCATGGAAGATTACACGCTGGAAGAACAGATAAAGATGATTCATAATGCCAAATGCGTCATTTCAATTCACGGCGCTGCACTAACTCATATCATGTTCATGCGACCTGGTTCAATGGTGATGGAATTCCGAAAAGAAAATGACCGTATTAATAATGTCTATTTTAATCTTGCCAACGCTGTTGGGATAAATTATTTCTATCAGCTGTGTAAGTCCGACGAAATAAAACAAAATGCAAATCGCTTTAATCTACATGTTAACCCGTTGAAACTGGAAGAGAATTTAAAATTAATGTTAGCCACCACCCCCGCACAATGAGAACTCAACTATTATACAATCCACGTTTGTTAATTGAACGTCTTGCAGAGTATTCGAAAGACAAAAGAAGATTTGGCAAGCTGAAAAATACACCCGCTTCCAATCTTTCATTGTCACAAATGGCTTCACTGGAGTTTCTTGAGATGGCGAAAAACGAATACAAGATAAAAACACTGTACGATATAGGTGCAAACGCTGGAACATGGACACAGCTTGCAAAAACAATATTGCCGGGCGCAGAGGTTCACGCATTTGAACCCGTGCCCCAATACCAGGAACAATTCGGTTTAAATACAAAAGATCTTAAAGGGGTACAACTACATAGAGTGGCCACAGGAGAACAAACTAAAACAGAACAGTTCAACATTGCAGGTCATTCATCCAGTTTCTATGAGGTATCCGAAACGCTCACTTCAATGTTTCCAAGTGAGAAAAAGACGGCGGAGTTAACGGTGCAAATGGTAAAGCTTGATGAATATGTGAGTAAAGAAAATATTCCATGGCCGGATGTGATGAAACTGGATATTGAGGGTTATGAGCTGCAGGCTCTGAGTGGAGCCGAACAATGC
>CBIHPU010000317.1:0-4998 GCA_966211935.1 uncultured bacterium
ATAAAAACGCATGTTTACTGGACTCAATTTGCATAGGAGGAAATAATTATTATCAGGAAGTGACAACTAAGTTGGGGCCGTTCCACCCTGAGTGGAGAAAGAAGCGGTATTTACACTTTAAGGAAAAGGGTGTTGCTTTGTACTTAGACACAAATGGAATAATAAAAGAAGTTGAAGTTTTTTTGCCTGTTAAATAAAACTGCTACTAACAGCCGGTGTGGCGCTATCCAGACGCTCACAAAGCCTCGGCCTTGACAAACTCCGGCTCGATTATTAAATTGCCACCTTTTTGCTCGGCCGACGCTCGGTCGACCGCACAGCAAAAACGTGGCCTAGATAGAAGCAGCCGGCTCAGACGCCAACCAGCAAAACCTTTTGTGCAATTCTCTCTATTTCCGAAAAAACTGACTTCTTAAGCTAACGTTCGTTAAGTACCGCAAAGGGCGCATCTCTGCAATATCAGCTACTGCCAGGAAACTCACTGTTATAATCCGGAATATGATCGTTAAGAAAAAGCAATACATGTCAATTTCAGATTATCAGTTCCTTGATCAGAAACGAAAGAAAATCACCCAGATGAAAAAACTAATTACTAAATTCGATATATCGACTAATGACCTCAATTTGCAAGTGTGAATAAGCGAATTAGAAAACGTTAGTCAGAATTTTATTATGAATGCTAAATACTTTTTATTATCACCAATGGCTTTAATTTTTTTGAGCTGCACTAGCGGTGGGCCGAAAACGGAGTCTAAAGTTGATAGTATGGCAATCTTCGAAAACCAGTTAAAGTATCATGAAAATTCACGAGAAGATTTCATTAATAGCATACCTTCAAATATGATTAGCTCAGAGGTTAAAAGTAAGTTATTCATTGCAAAATGTATGGCAGATTCAACGGATGAGATCCCTAAAACATCAATACATGAAAAAGGTACGAATAACCCATTCGATTTGGAAATTCAAAAGACAACAGATACAGTACATATTTCTTTTAAAGTTTCCAATGAATGTTGCGTCGAATACTTCGGCGGTTATACGATCTCTAATGATTCCTTACTAATCAACTTTTGCTCTACGAGTTTCGGATGTGATTGCTATTGCGATTATAAGTTAGAGTATTTTATCCCCGATAAATCTTTTCGAGAAAAAATAAAAGTGATTAAAGTCCACGAATAATAAAACTACTGCCAGTGTGTCGCTATCCTTTCGCTCGATTTTTAAATTGCCACTTTTTTGCTCGGCCGATACTCGGTCGACCACACAGCAAAAACGTGGCCTAGATATCCGCCTTCGCTTTTAATTATTAATTTAGAATAAAGAAAAAGCTTCGGCGGATAAAAGAAGCGGCCGAACGCGAGCGCCAACCGGAAAAACGTTATAGGGCATTTTAAAAGGACGACATTGAAACATTTAATCATCATATTGACAATATTTCTTTTGACAGGTTTTACAACTGCCTACAGACAAGAAAGTGCTGATCAAAGTTTTAAAATTGACATCTCTTACATCGGACTTCCTCATCCTGTTACGACAAAGTATTCAATAGACAATAATAGACTAAAAGTTTACCAAACTCACTACGACAGCAAAAAAGACAGCTTTGTAGATTTTAATAAAACTTCATTTAAAAAATTTGACAAGGCAAAACTGTTTTCATTTCTTAATAGGACAGACTGGAAAAGCATTCCTGAAAAACTTGTGACACCGACCATAGACGGCTATCATTATACGGTGAGTATAGCAATGGAAAAGACTTCATTTTCCTTCGACATAGACAATACATACCACCCGACATTTGACAGTTTATTTACTATTTGTAATAACTTAATCCCGACTAAAAAAGGACGGAAAAAATATTATTTACCTTATTCGGACTGGAGAAAATGAACAGATAGAAAAGAAAAACGCCCTATAACCCGGGTTTTGCGTTAGTGGGCGGACAGTGCAAATAGAAACATTTGAGCTCCCGATAACTATCGGGATCGGTTTCAAAAGCCCACCAACGCAAAGCCCGAAACCGTTAGTGGCAATTTGACGTATGGACCTATTTAAAGAAATATATTCGGAATTTTGGTTCGCGATCATGGTTGTTGGAATTCCATTTCTATTAACAATTATATTGAGCTTTAGAAAACACAAAAAAGAAATAGGACTGACACCAATCTATCAAGAAAGATCAGGCGGAAGATTTGGATTTATGAATTTTACTTTTCCATTTGTTCGCTTGACTTTATATTCTGACTTTTTAGTAATTGCTGCTGGATAAGAACAATTGTTTATTACAAAGACATTTTTAGAATAGATGAATCATAGCAACCAAAACTATATTAATATGAAAATATATTTCTCTATCCTACTTGTAGGTCTTATTCTATTAGGTTTTTCATCATTTACTAAAACTAAAACTCTGGAATATTATCCAAAAGAGGGTTTTGTTCCAGATGCAAAAACTGCCGTAAAAATTGCAGAAGTTATTTTGAATTCCATTTATGGAGAAAAAACTATAAATGCTGAAAAACCTTTAGTTGCGAAATTAAACAAAGACAGTACGATATGGACTGTTAGTGGATCCCTGCCTAAGAATTCACTTGGGGGAGTGGCAACCATTCAAATTCAAAAATCCGACTGCAAAATCATCTTTTTGGAACATGGAAAGTAACTGCTTGGCTAGACAAAATACTTCATCTATTTCTAACCCGCTCACAGACAATCTTATTTGGTTAGCGGTAATTTTAAGACGACGGAAATGAGAATCATTTTCATATTAATATTTCTTAAACTTTACGACTTGGATATAAATGCCCAAGTCGGACAGAGTCTTGTATCAAACAAATTGTATTTCTCTCAATCCGACACACTGTTTTTTTCGCAGACACATATTAAAACAAATAAAGTAAAGCAAGTAAAGGAGTATCGTACTGACAAAAAATACGTAGACTCTGCCCAACTTATGAGTGAATATTTTTTCGACACTTTGGGTTCAATTATTAAATCAAAAACATATGACATTCATGGCTCATCTTCAATGACAGAATTTACGATTGCTCCAAATGGAAAAATAGCTGAAAGCTGGGTTACTGACAGAAACGGCGTTCGGACGAAAACAACAGAGAATATTTATGACGGAGAAAAATTACTTAAACAAATCTCATACTATGGGCAAGATTACGCAACTAGTATCGAATTTACTTACCGCGCAGATGGTTTAATATCATCCATTCAGTATTTTGGAGCAGGGGGACTCAAAGGAGCGAACACCATTTTTGTTTATGATTCTCTAAACCGACTAATTTCTGAAGTAACAAAAAATCCAAGTGATAGTATCGGGTTGAGTTATTTTTACAAGTATGACAAACTTGGTAGAAAGTATTATACAGAATACAAAGAAGCAACTTTGGGTTGGAATGAAACAATTGACTACTCGCAATCTACTGCTACTTCAACAGTCGAGAAAATCTACTTGGGAGACGAACTTGTGGAAATCAGGACTAAAATATTTAATCAGCAAGGTTTAATTCAAGAATTAATAACGGACAAAAGGATGAGCATCAAACGAAGAAAAAAACCTAATATGTTTTGTGGTTATTCCGGATCACCGCGTTATCAAAAGATAGCGTATGAGTATGATTCAAATGGAAATTGTATTTCTAAAAAAGAATACTCCTCTCCAAATAAAATATATCAAAGGGAAAATTATTCTTTTGATAAAAATGGAAATTTAATAAATAAAATAATCTATAAAAATTCAAGAAGGGATTCTGAATGGAGTTATTCATACAACTAAAAAAACTACCGCTAACACGGGTTTTACGTTAGTGGGCGGACAGTGCAAATAGAAACATTTGAGCTCCCGATAACTATCGGGATCGGTTTCAAAAGCCCACCAACGCAAAGCCCGAAACCGTTAGCAACAACCTTTTCTTTATTTATAAAACGTTGGGCATTAAATATCAAATATTAAATTCTCTACCGACTTACGGTCCGATGTACGTCTCCGTTACAGAAGACAACAAATCTTTTTTTTCAGAGGGGCTTGTTGTAGAATTTGAAAAAAGAGATAAGTCGACTTGGATAGCAAATTTTCAACCCGGTTCACTGATTTAAGCGAAGTGTTCGAATTGAGGAATTCAAATAATCTTTTGATTATCGCACGAGGCAAAGGATATCTAATGAATCCAGAAATTCATAATCCTTTAGAAATAATTGGAAACGACTTTTCAGCAGCTTTAAAAACAAATGACAATAGACTTGTTCTTGTAGGAAATGTCGACTTGACAATTATTGAATCTGATGGGCAACATTGGACAACCGAGAGAATTTCATGGGACGGGATTAAAAACGTACGCATTGAAGGAAATATAATTTATGGGCTCGCTTACGACATTTATTGTTCTTCAATCTCAATTAATAATACTCAAGAATGGTTTGAGTTCCATTATGATTTAGAAAAAAAAGAACTAGTTGGAGGTACCTATCATGAATATGCCAAGAAGAAAAAATCATGGTGGACTTTCTGGAAATAAAGAAAAGGCAGCTGCTAACAGCCGGTGTGGCGCTATCCGTTCGCTCACAAAGCCTCGGTCTGGACAAACTCAGGATCTTTTTTTAAATTGCCACCTTTGCGTCGGCTGATCACACCCCAGAAGTAGAAAACACTGCGTGATGTTCACTTCTCGGTAAAACAGCGATCACACACGCAAACGTTGCATAGATAGAAGCAACCGCAGCGCAATACAGCAATACATTAGCGGTCATTGTAGTACGAAACATACACGAAGAATGAAAATAGAAAATACTGCCTTTAATTATGATAAACTTGGACAAAAATATTCAGGTTACAGACAAACTGACCCAAGAATTGCTGAATATGTTACCAAAGCATTGGGGGATGCAAAAACAATTTTAAATCTTGGTGCGGGTGCGGGCTCATATGAACCATCTGATAAATACATTGTAGCAGTTGAACCATCTATAGTCATGCGTTCTCAAAGAAAT
>CBIHPU010000318.1:0-4997 GCA_966211935.1 uncultured bacterium
CCGCGTGAAATTTGGACACAAAGAACGCAGTGAAAGCACAGTGATCACAAAGTTTTATTAATAACTCCGCGCTCTCCGCGTGAAACTTTGGCGGGACACAAAGAACCCAGTGAAGGCACAGTGATCACAAAGTTTTTAAAAACCGCGCTCTTCTTTTACTCCGCCTCCTCCGCGTGAAATTTGGACACAAAGAACGCAGTGAAAGCACAGTGATCACAAAGTTTATTAATAACTCCGCGCTCTCCGCTTACTCCGTATCTCCGCGTGAAACACCGTTTGTCGTTTCTCGTTCGTCGTTCCCCGCGTGAAATTTCTTTGATAAAATCCCCCAATAAATGTTATGCATGCAGTGTAACTTTTTGCCGACCTTAGCCGTCCTATGCTCATTAACATATAAAAAACAGATTTATCATGAAAAAGATTTTACTTGGAATTTCAATTTTTATGTCTGCGGCCGGCATGGCTCAGGCGCAATGGACACCACTGAATTCAACAACCACCGAACCACTTAACGATGTTGATTTTCTCAATCCAAATTATGGCGTCATTGTCGGAAATCACAGCACTATACTGCTGACAACAGACGGGGGACTAACCTGGAACGATATCAATAACGCCAACATCAGCGGGGATGTATTTAATGTACGCGTTCAGGGCGTAGACACAGTTTTTGTAAGTATTTACGATTGGAGCATCGCGAGCGGGACCATTTATTATACAACCAATTCAGGAGCGAGCTGGACACCAATTGCAACTGACAACGCTATCAATCACCGCATTGATCTTGAAGCGCGTCCGCCTTATTCGGAACTGTATGCTTCCACCAGCAATTTGATGTCTACTATAAATGCAGGAACGTCCTGGGATACAGTTCTCACAAATATTGCAGGTACAACATCTACTGATCTGCTGCGATTTGCTGATAGTCAGACTGGTTCGCTTTCAGGAAATATTTCCGGCTTTGTTGGCTACTCTGCATATTTCTTCATGACAAGAAACGGTGCAGATTGGTACAGGGGAGAATCAACTTTGTTTCCTAACGCGGATGCGCATACAACTATGTGTTTTGCCGGCGCTGATACAGCTTACTTTTTTATGAATCAGTATGCAGGTTGGGCTCCGGGTCCATTGAACCGTTTGGTACGCGTCTGGAATTTCAATCAGTCAGTTCCGTTTGCAGGTGACACAGTTTACACTTTTAATAGTACAATTGTTGATACGCTGCCTGATTATATGAACGACGCGCGATTTGAAAATTATATGAGCGGACTTGCATTGGGAAACAATGGGAAAATTTACAGAACAGTGAACGGCGGAACTTCGTGGACTGTTGATTATGCAGATACCTGTGTTACTTGTCCTTTAATGAAAATGGATTTTGAAGGTGGAGTAGGTTATGCAGTAGGCGGATCCGGAATTCTTGTGAAATACGATGTAACCACCGGCGTGAAAAATGAAAATGAAAATGAATTTAATTGCACCATTTACCCAAATCCTTCGAATGGAATTATCAAAATTAAAACAGCAACCGCTGAACCGGTTAGGGTAGAGATCGTAGATGTACTTGGGAACGTTGTGACTTCATTAGTGATGTCCGGCAATGTGGCAATTGATATGACAGGCGAAGCGAAGGGACTTTATTTTGTTCACCTTTATGCCAGGGGTAAAAGTGTGACGAAGAAGATTGTGGTGGAGTAAGTTTTTTTTGGGTAGCAAGGGTAAAAAGGCCGCGGGGAAACCTGCGGTTTTTTTTTGTTGATTTATTTTCTTTTTGAAAATTCAATGCAATCAAGTTTTATTATTTCCCAATGTTTTCCACGCAAACATTCAGGATCAGGTTCTTCATCTGCAATTTTAAAATCTGAAAATTGTTTTTTAATCAGTTTTGCGTTATGATTGTAGGGATATCTTTTCTTGTGAAGATTCAACATTTCAGCGAACGTGTAGTTTTGCATTAACTCATGAATATCCCAGAAATCTTTTTTTCTCCCGCCGCGGGAGATAATATCAAGTTTCATTGCGATAATTTCTTCAACGCTGGCTAACCGGATACCATCAACTTCCTTAACTGGATCAATGAATTCATCGGTGTAAAATACATCAAGCTTAACACATTGGTTTTTATCTTCTCCAATGAAATAAGATTTTCCAAATCCAATTTCTTGAATGTTGCTCGTCTGTATGTAAGAAAAATTATCCAGTAAATATTTGTCTATCGTCTTATAATCCAGAGAACCATAATCTGCATCCGTAAATAAATCTATATCAATTGAAAACCTGTGCCCGCGTTGAAGACTCAATGATGTTCCACCTACCAGTCTGAATTTTTCAAATATTTCAGCTGCCATAAGTTGTTTGAGAACTTTTAGCAGGTACGGAGTAACGGTATTGTAATACAGATTATTTGCCATTCTTCTTCAACACATCGTCAATCAGTTTTTTGCCGTAAAACCTTATGATTTCATTTTTCTCTTCTTCATTTCCTCTTTGAAATACTCTTTTAATAACGCTGCGTTTATGTTTTTCCCAATCAATTTTATCAAATGAAGAATCCCAAAATAAAATCCGTCTTATTTTTGAAAGGTCAGGCTGCCTTCTGTTTTGTTTTTGTTTTTCTCTCTCTATTTCATAATATGTCTGGAGTATCATCAAGTAGCCTTCTTCCATATCCAGCGCCTTCTCAATTTTTAAAGCAAGCGAAACATTCATGTTCCTTTTACCTTTTGTAATTGAAACAAGTGTCTGAGGATATTCATTAAGCGCTAAAGCGAATTTTCCTTTCGCAATTTTGCGTTTTTTTAATTCTCTCTCAAGAATAAATCCTGGATGAACACCTTTTATTATTGAAATATCAGGATTGGCCATACACAAAAGTAATACATTTTGTGTAAACAATATTGTTAATTTATGTGTGTAAAAAATGTTGTATTACATTGGTTATCAGCTTGAAATAAAAGATTTTGGCGCGAATTTTAAAGAGCCTGTCGTAAACTTGACGGTTATTTTAGGGAAATAGCTTACAGAAAATCAAGTTATAATAACGTGGTTGCAGTTTGTTTATAGAGGTTTCCAAGATTAATGGATTTTATCCTGAATTGACTTCTTCGTTTTACTTTGATCTTTCCATCAATTTCCTCCATTTTTATTCCGGGATCATAATAAATATTACCAACTGCCATCTCCTTCAAAAAGAATTGAAAGTCGGTTTCTTCACCTAAAATAATTTTATTGCCATAATAATATTTTCGCATTTCGGAAACTAATGATCGTGAAGGAACATAACATGCCTGATTATGTTTTCTATTCCAATGTTTGATCATTGAAGAAAAGCTCCACTCAGCCGCAATATTTCCGTTAACGTCTACCAGTGAAATACTACCACCAGCATCCGTTATTTTGCATTTTTCATGATCAAAACCAGGTAACATTAGTGTTAGAGAAGTTCGATTGTGTTTAATATTGACTTTATGAACCCCACCGAAATTTTTTCTGTTTAAACGGCCGCGTAAATCTTCATATCCATATTTACTTATAAAATCTTTTACTCCACTTTTTACATATATCCCGCCAGTAGGTTCTGGAGTCATTAGTGTAATAATGCCTGTATTAATCCGATCAAAAGCAGGTACAGCAAATTGTTTTACTTCCCAACCTAAGTAATCAGGTTCAGAGAACCCGTTTGGGCGTATTCCTAATTCGGCTTCAAGCGTATACCCTCCACAGTTTGAAGAGTTACAGTCTAACACATTTCCATTGGCGTCTAATCTCTTTGAGTCAATCCATCCTTTTTGATTAATTCTACGTAGCTCATCAATTAATCTTTCTTTATTATTAACTACTTTACTTAACAGGATTGTATCAAAAACTCCGATTTTATCTAAGTTAGTCAGAGAATGAAATTCTTTTGATATTCGTGATTCCGGAGACGCGGCATATCCAAGTATTTTGCCATCGTGATTCACCGATAAAAAAAGCAGTCTTCCGGGATTTCGGCTAGCCATAATTTCCGAAGGCGCATTTTCACAGCCAGCTAAAAAGCCGGAAAATCGAACTTCAGGATATTTAGGATAAAGAATTAACTGAGCATTAGGTGCGCTTGTCAAATGTCCATCGTTGGTAATCCAGGAAAATTTTATTGTTGCTTTGAATCGTTCTCTTCTCCAATCTCCTACATCATCTGTTTTAATGTCAGAAATCGGCAAAATATTTAGCACTTGAAAACTTCCCCCAAAATAAACCTGGTTCTTAGAATTGTCGTTAGGTGAAAGTGCTTTTACATAGATTTTTTCACATCCATAATCGGTATAAATCTTCTTAAGATTTTCGAGGTTCATTTAACTAGCACTTTAATTACTTTTTCCCCGACGGCCTGAATTAATGGCACAGACACAGAATTTCCAAATTGTTTGTAAGCTTGATTATCTGAGACCGGAATAACGAAATCATCTGGGAATCCCTGCAGTCTGGCAGCCTCTCTCGGAGTGAGTCTTCTTGGATTTTTTCCACTTTGAGGAATTAAAATTTCAGCGCCGTCTTTATAATAACGTGCACTCATGGTTCTCGAAATTCCATTAAGGTTAACTAGTCCAAAACCAAAACCGTTACCTTTTTCCTGATGCTTTTTTGCATAATTCTGCAGATACACCCAAAGTTTATTACTTAATGTATACTTCTCGTTAATATTACGTTCAAGAATGTCTTTTATCTTATGATTGGCTTCAGGCATTTCCGGAAATTCAAAATTTTCTTTCCCTTTGAAAAGTGATTTTCTGAAACCGACAATTATTATTCGTTCACGATGTTGGGGAACAAAATATTTGCTATCTAAAACTTTTGTGTGAATTGAGTAACCTAATTCGATAAGAGTATCTTTAATAACCTTGAAAGTATTACCCTTATCATGTGACACAAGATTCTTTACGTTTTCAAGTAGAAATGCTTTCGGTTTTTTCTCTGCTATTATTCTAGCCACGTCAAAAAATAACGTGCCTTGTGTT
>CBIHPU010000319.1:0-4970 GCA_966211935.1 uncultured bacterium
AAATGCGCGCTGTTGAAATGGATATTCCGATGTATATCGGTGGTAAGGAAGTGCGCAGTAACGACAAGGTGCGTCTCGCTCCTCCGCACGATCACAAACATACGCTCGGTCACTTTCACAAGAGTAATAAGGAACATATCAAGCAGGCTATTGATGCGGCGCTTGCTGCCCGTAAACAGTGGCAGAATCTTTCATGGGAACACCGCGCTTCTATATTTTTAAAAGCAGCGGAATTAATTGCAGGTCCTTTTCGTGCAAGACTGAACGCTGCAACTATGCTGGGTCAGAGTAAAAGCGCTTTTCAGGCGGAGATTGACAGCGCTTGTGAGATCATCGATTTTCTTCGTTTCAATGTTCATTTCATGCAAGAGATCTACGCTGATCAGCCGGTTTCTTCTCCGGGAATCTGGAACAGAATGGAGTGGCGTCCGCTTGAAGGATTTATATATGCACTAACGCCTTTCAATTTTACTGCCATTGCAGGAAATCTGCCTTCGAGCTGCGCGCTGATGGGGAATGTGGTTGTATGGAAGCCGAGCAATACGCAGGTGTATGCAGCAAATGTTTTAATGGAAGTGTTCAATGCTGCCGGTGTTCCTCCGGGAGTGATCAATTTGATCTATCCTTCAGGTCCCGACGCGGCGGATGTGATTTTCGCTCATCCTGATTTTTCAGGAATACATTTTACAGGTTCTACGGAAGTTTTTCAAAGCATCTGGAAAAATATTGGGAACAACATTCATAAATACAAAGCTTATCCAAGAATTGTAGGTGAGACTGGAGGAAAAGATTTTATTCTTGCTCATCCGTCTGCGGATCCTAAAGTTGTTGCAACTGCAATTACACGTGGGGCGTTTGAATACCAGGGACAAAAATGTTCTGCCGCGTCACGCGCTTATGTTCCGGATAACATCTGGATGGAAGTGAAGGAAATTGTGCTTGCTGATCTGAAATCGATCAAGATGGGACCGGTTGAAGATTTCACCAATTTCATTAACGCGGTAATAGATGAGAAATCATTTGATAAATTGAAGAAATATATTGATGCTGCAAAGCAGGATAAGAATGTAGAGATTGTTGCGGGTGGTAACTGTGATAAATCGAAAGGGTATTTTATTGAGCCAACCATTATCCGCGCGCAGGATCCGAAATACATCACCATGTGCGAAGAATTGTTTGGTCCTGTGCTTACGATCTATGTTTACGACCAGAATAAATTTGAAGAGACCTGTGAATTGGTGGATTCAACATCTATTTACGCATTGACAGGTGCTATCATTGCGCAGGATCGTTACGCGATAGAACTGGCGACAAAGAAGCTGGTGAATTCAGCGGGAAACTTTTACATCAACGATAAGCCGACGGGAGCTGTTGTTGGTCAGCAGCCATTTGGCGGTGCGCGGGGATCAGGTACAAATGATAAAGCCGGAGCGAAGATCAATCTTCAGCGCTGGGTTTCTCCAAGAACAATTAAGGAAACATTTGTTCCGCCTACGGATTACAAGTATCCGTTTTTGCAGCCGGATAAATAATTTTTAATGAATCAATATGAAGAAGGAGGATGATGGATCCTCCTTTTTTTTGTGATGAATTTTATTTTATTTCCTACTTTTTTTTTGATGAAAAAGTAGGCAAAATCCCGAAAGCTTTCGGGACAAGCCAGATCGCCAACCGGCAGGCTTTCCTTTGTCGCACAGGTCAACGCGAACTAAGGCCAGGAAACCTGCCGGTTCACACCGATCTGGCATAGCCCCGCTCACGGCGAGGCAAACGCATACAGGGCGTGCCCGACACGTGACAAACACTGCGGACTTATTATGCGGGTTGATGAAAATAAAAACAATAAAAATGGAAATTTAATAAATCTTTGAAGATGAAAAATGTTATTCATCTTCCAGCATCCACAATGCTTCATTCAATTCTCCTAAAGCTTTTTTATTGTTTTGCTCTTTAGCGACAGCAATTCCTCTTTTGTAAATTTCAATTTCTTTTTCATTGGAACCGCTTTTTTCAAGCGCTTGTCCCAACTGGTAATAACTTGCAAGGTAATTTGGATTTCTGTTCAGTAACTTTTCAAAAACCTGGATGGCGTCTACAATTTTTTCCGCGGACATAAATTCAATTGCCAAAGCATGATTCAGAAAGTCGTCGTCCGGCTCCTGCTCAAGCATTTTTAATAATTGATCGAATCTGGTTGAGTTACTCATGAAATTATATTTGCAATAATCAGTGTTTAAGGTCACTTTTGAGTTTTCTCTGTTCTTTTTTCTTGATAAAAAAGAACCAAAATCCCGAAAGCTTTCGGGACAAGGCTTCATTTTATCCTTCCTTCGAAAAGCCTCAGGATTATTTTTTCGAAAAAATTGCTACTCAGAAGGCGATTTCCTCCTCACGTCGGAACTTCCCTCTTCGCTTAACGCAATTTTTTCGAAAAAATAACCGGATAAAATAAGGCCGGTCCTTCACACAAAAAAATCAGAGCGCGCTCTTGAACTGATCGAGAAAGCGAACATCGTTCTCAAAAAACAAACGCAGATCTTTTACCTGGTAACGGAGCATAGCTATTCGCTCAATACCCATTCCGAATGCGAAGCCGGAGTATTTCTGACTGTCGATCTTGCAATTTTCCAACACCTGAGGATCGACCATTCCGCAACCAAGGATCTCTACCCAACCACTGTACTTACAAACAGGACAACCGGGACCTTTGCAAATGGTACAGGAAATATCCATTTCAGCGCTCGGCTCAGTGAATGGGAAGAATGAAGGACGCAAACGAATTTTTGTTTCCTTTCCAAACATTTCTTTTGAGAAATATAAAAGTGTTTGTTTAAGATCAGCGAACGAAACTTTTTTATCAATGTACAATCCTTCCACCTGGTGGAACTGACAATGCGCGCGCGCTGAAATTGCTTCGTTGCGGTAAACGCGTCCCGGAGAAATAGTTCGTATTGGAGGTTGCTGATGCTCCATGATGTGCACCTGCACACTGCTGGTTTGCGTACGCAACACAATTTCCGGATTCGTTTGAATATAAAACGTATCCTGCATATCACGCGCAGGATGATTTTCAGGAGTATTTAATGCGGTGAAATTGTGCCAGTCATCTTCCATTTCACGCCCGTCACTTACAGTAAAACCAATTTTGGAAAAGATCTCTACTATGCGGTTACGTGTTATTGAAAGAGGATGACGTGTTCCCGATTGCGCGTATGGCTGAGCGGGTAAAGTAAGATCCTGCGCGGAAGTATCAGAACTTTCCTGGCCCTCAAATTTTTCTTTCAGCTCATTGATTTTCTCAGTTGCTTTTACCTTAAGCTGATTCAGTTTCTGTCCAAGATCTTTTTTTACTTCAGAAGGAACAGTGCGGAACTCATCAAACAAAATGGAGATCTCACCTTTTTTACTCAGCCATTTAATCCGGTATTCTTCCAGTTTTTCTTTGGACTCCGCTTTCAGGTTTTCAACTTCCTGTAAGAGTTCATCTATTTTTTCACGCATCGCCATGAAGCAAAATTAAATGTTTTTGAAACACATAGAAACATAGAACACATAAGTTTTTTATTTTTTCACCGCGCTTTCCATATCCTCCGTTTCTTCTGAGTGAGATTTTCGGGACACAAAGAACACGAGAGGACCACAAAGGACACAAAGATTTTTTAGAAACTCCGCGCACTTCGCACCCTCCGTTCACTCCGCGTGAAATCTTTTGAAACACATAGAAACATAGAGCACATAGAGTTCTATGATTCTATGTCTCTATGTGTTTAATCACATCATCTTCAACCAACCCACTTCTTTCTCATCCAAAAATCTCCATTTTCCTTTAGGAAGATCTTTTTTTGTAAGTCCCGCAAAATATACGCGGTCCAGTTTGATGACATTGTAACCAAGATGTTCGAAGATCCTTCTCACAATACGATTCCTTCCGCTGTGAAGTTCAATCCCAACTTCTTTTCTGCTTTTCGCATCACCGGCAAACTGAATGTCATCCACTTTGATCGGCCCGTCTTCAAGTTCGATACCGTCAACGATCTGCTGGAAATCTTCTCCCTTCAGATTCTTATCGAGCGTTACCTGGTAGATTTTTTTTACTTCGTACTTCGGATGCGTGAGTTTTTTTGCGAGATCGCCATCGTTTGTAAGAAGTAAAACTCCGGTAGTGTTTCTGTCGAGTCTTCCAACAGGATAGATTCTTTCCTTCACTCCGGTTATCAGCTCCATCACTGTGCTGCGCGCGCGGTCATCTTCTACTGTTGTGATATAGTCTTTTGGTTTATTCATCAGCACATAAACCTTCTTTTCAGATTTCACAGTGCTTCCGCCATATTTCACTACATCACCCGGATTAATTTTGAATCCGAGTTCAGTAACAACTTTTCCATTCACAGAAACAGTTCCGGCGGTGATCAGTTCGTCAGCGTCACGTCTTGATGCGATACCGGCGTTGGAAAGATATTTATTCAATCTCATCTGCCCGGTCACTTCCTGTTTCATTTCATCTTTAGAAAAACCTTCTTTGGATCCATATGGTTTTTTCTTTCTGAAAGGTTTTTTATCACCGTATGCTTTTTTTTCACCATACGATCTCTTATCTCCGAAATCTTTATCTCCGTACGATTTTCTTTCGTAAGAACTTTCTTCTCCAGAGCCTTCCTTATCTCTGTAAGGTTTCCTGTCGCCATACGATCTTTTTTCACCGTATGATTCTTTGTCCCCGTAAGGTGTCCTTTTTCCGAACGGTTTTTTATCTCCGAATGATTTTCTTTCTCCGAACGATCTTTTCTCGCCGGAAGAACTGCCTTCACCATAAGTTTTTCTCTCTCTGTATGAACCTTTCTCGCCTTCAGGCTTGTCGTCACCGTAAGTTTTTCTTCCGCGAAATGGTTTTTTATCTCCGAATGATCCTTTGTCGCCATACGATTTTCTCTCACCGTAAGGTTTATCATCTCCATAAGTTTTCTTTCCGC
>CBIHPU010000320.1:0-4966 GCA_966211935.1 uncultured bacterium
TGCAAATTGTTTTTTTCATTCCGTGCACCATGAATCCGCGGAAAAAAAACTCAAGACAAAAAAACTGACTGAAATAAAGCGCTTCCCAAATAAAGAACCTTGGCCACAAATCCATTGCACGCGGAAAATCATAAAAAGGATAACGCAACTGAAAACTTTCAGTATTTGAAAAAACAAGCACAAGAGGAAGCATTACAGCCATAAAGACCAGGTAAATCTTCCACCACCCTTTCTCGAGCCTTAAATTAAATCCGAACGAGGTAAAACTTTCCTTCAGATATAACCGTATAAAAAGCATGGGAACTATGAGATAAAAAAAATCAATCGTGAGTATCCAGAATGTTAACGCTCTTAGTTCCGGATCACCTGCAGGATTGTTTGCCCAACTGATCAATCCATTTTTCAGCGAATCGAGCCCCACATTTTCGAGTAATGACTTAACATATTTCCAATCACCGAGATATTTGATAAAACTCAGACAGAGCGGTACCACTATCATTACCAGAACGGCTCTTTTGTTCTTTCTTAGTTCTTCGGTTTGAAACATAACAGTGACAATGTTAAAAACTTTAGGTTAATTGACATAATCTAAACACCTGAAAATTGGCCTTTTAATTTAAATTGCTATTTTTAAAACCTCGCAAAAAAATGAAGTTATTAACAATTCTGATAAAGAAGAACCTGCTCATTACCTCCGTATTGGTTTTGGGTTTTTCTTTGAATTGTTTTGCAGGAGATCCGCTGCGCGGGGATACGCTACCTAAAAAACTCACAATAAAAGAACTTGAAGCTAATGCCGGCCACATCATTAAGACAATGAGCAAGGCGCGACTGTTTGACCTTATTGATAGTTTACTTGATCTGGATAGCATTGATGTAAATGAAATTGAACTGATTTCCTATTATGGTTCGTTTCTGAAAAGCACAGTTGATGTTGAAGGTGTTCACACATTTAAAGAAGGTATACCTGCAGAAGAATATTACAACGATTTTGATTTATCTACAATCTTCAATGTAACGCCGCCAGACTCATTTCCTGACATACAATATATTCCTGTAACCGGAATGCAATTCGGTTCTTATTTTCACCCGAGAAATGACAAGATCAACTCACGTTACGGCTGGCGCGATGGAAGAATGCACAGAGGAATGGACATTGATCTTGTAAAAGGAGATAAAATTTACGCCGCGTTTGATGGAATGGTGCGCATTGCAAAACGCCACAATGCTTTTGGTAATGTTGTAATTGTTCGGCACTATAACGGGTTGGAAACAGTATATGCCCACCTTTCAAAACTGAAAGTGAAAGCGGGACAAAAAGTTCTGTCGGGACAAGTTATTGGTTTGGGTGGCAGCACCGGAAGAAGTACCGGGCCGCATTTGCATTTCGAAGTGCGTTTTAAAGGGCAATCTCTCAATCCTGCCAACTTCATAGATTTTAAGGAACATAAAATAACCTGCGACACACTTGTCATTAAAAAATCGAAATACGGAATCACAGCATATCCTTCAAATGCAGAGTTTCATAATGTTGAACGCGGTGATACCTGGTATGAAATAGCGAAACAATACGGTCTCTCCATCAAAGAACTGCTGGTATTGAACGGAACCGACAAGAAATTCTATCTGAAAGTCGGCCAGAAGATCCGTATCAACTGATTTTATCCATCAACATCTTAGTGTTTAAAATATAAAAGTGATTAACATTTTCGCGGGGCTTCCTTTTGGTAAAATTGAGCAACCAAAATTAAACCAATGCTCCGCAGAAAAGGATTGATCGTTGCTTTGCTGTTATCGGTTGGAATATTTACAACATGCAGCGAAGACAAGAAGACAGAGGACAACAGAACAGTTTTCAAATACAATGAGATCGGTGGAATCAATTCACTGGATCCGGCAGAAGCCAGCAGCTTTGAAAATATCTGGGCGGTGAATCAGCTGTTCAATGGATTGGTACAGATGGACGATAGCCTTCGCGTTGTTCCCTGCATTGCGAAATCATGGGATATCACGGATGAAGGAAAAACATATGTATTCCATTTAAGAAATGACGTTTACTTTCACGATAACAAATTGTTTGAAAGCGGAAAAGGAAGAAAAGTTAAAGCTTCTGATTTTGAATACAGTTTTTTCAGATTGTTTGATCCGCAGATATCCCGTGCGCTTAGCCTGGTTGATATTGTAGACAGAAGTGAGCGCAGCGGTTACAAAGGTTTCAAAGCTGAAAACGATTCTACATTCATTATTTATATCAAACAGCCATTTCGCCCTTTCCTGAATATTCTTACGATGAAATTTTTCTCTGTTGTGCCTCATGAAGTTGTTGAGGCCAATGGCGATAATTTCGGAAACGAACCTGTAGGTACTGGACCGTTTACTTTTAAAGTTTGGGATGAATCAAAAATTATCCTTCTTAAGAATCCGAATTATTTTGAATTTGAAGGAAATGAGCGACTCCCATATATAGATGCGGTAAATATATCGTTCATTCGAGACAAGCAAAGCGCGTTTCTGCAATTGATGCGCGGAGAACTTGATTTAATAAGTGGCGCAGACGCAATAAACATTGACGGACTCTTCGATAACACCGGTAAACTGAAAAAAGAATATAATGGGAAGTTTCAGGTGCAAATGTCGCCTTACCTGAAAACTGATTACCTGGGATTTCTGATTGATGAAAAAGTTCCGGGAATAGGAAAAAGCCCTGTAGTGAAAAAAGCTTTAAGACAAGCTGTAAACTTTGGTTTTGACAGGGAAAAGATGATGAAATATTTCAGAAATAATATTGGCGCGCCTGCAACTGCCGGTTTTATTCCACCTGGATTACCAACTTATAACACACAACTTGTAAACGGCTATCGCTATAATCCTGACAAAGTGAAACAACTTCTAATTGAAGCCGGATATCCTGATGGAAAAAATCTTCCGCCGATTACACTTCATACAACCGAACAATACACAGATCTCGTTGAATACATACAATCAGAACTGCAGAAAAACAACATTAGCATTAAAATAAACATTGAACCCGCCCGCGAATTGAAGAAGGCAGTATTGAGTAATGAATATGAGTTCTTCAAAAAAAGCTGGGTTTGTGATTATCCGGACGCGGAGAATTTTTTATTCATGTTTCACTCGAAAAACTTTTCTCCTATAGGTCAGAACTATTTTCATTACAAAAACCCGGACTTTGACGCGTTATACGATAAAGCGCAAAAAGAAAACAATGATTCTCTGCGCGCTGAATATTACAGGCAAATGGACCAGATGATAGTTGATGACGCGCCGGTTGTTCCGCTGTATTATGACCAGGTTGTCAGACTTGTATCAAACAGCATCACCGGATTAAAAACAAATCCTATGAATTTGCTGAACATTAAGAAAGTAAAAAAGACCAACGGCAAATAATTGCTCCACAAAAAAGGTGCACCAGAAATATTCCGGTACACCTTATGCAAATTATCTAAATATTACTTCAGGAAAAGCATCTCGCGGTATTTTGGAAGCGGCCATTCTTCGTCGTCTATCATAGCCTCCAGCTTGTCAACATGGTAACGGATAGTGTCAAACAAAGGTTTCACTTTATCACAATACGCATGCGCCTGTTTTTTAGGTGAATCAAGATTATTGGCTTTTTTACGTTCCTCAACCATATTATCTGTAGTTCTCTTAATCACAGAAATATGTTCTGAAATTTCCTTGATCATCTCCAACTGAAGTTCCGCGCCTTTCTTAAAATCATTACCAAGAATATTTTTCATTCCATTCACGTTATTGATCAGTTTACCCTGATAACGAATAGCTGCCGGAATAATCTGATTATCGACCATATCTGCCATTATTCTTCCTTCGATCTGGATTTTCTTAGTGTAAGTTTCAAGTCCGATTTCATAACGCGCTTCCTGCTCACGGTGATTCAAAACGTTCAGGCTGTCAAACAACTTCATTGATTTTTTATCCAGGTATGCTTCAAGTGCGGAAGGCGTGGTTGGAATATTGCTCAATCCGCGTTTCTTCGCTTCTTTCTTCCACTCATCACTGTATCCATTTCCTTCGAAACGAATCACTTTTGATTCCACGATGTATTTTTTCAGCACTTGCAGAATGGCTTCGTCTTTTTCAACTTTCTTATTCATCAATGCATCTACATCTGTTTGAAAACGATTGAGCTGTTCAGCCACAATTGAATTCAACACGGTCATTGCTCCACTACAGTTAGCGCTTGATCCTACCGCACGGAATTCAAACTTGTTGCCGGTAAATGCAAACGGAGAAGTACGATTTCTGTCCGTATTGTCTTTTAAAATATCAGGAATCTTTCCGATACCGAGTTTTACATTTGTTTTCTCTTCGGGAGATAATTTTCCGCTATGAATATTCTTTTCAAGTTCATCTAAAACTTTCGTCAATTGTTCGCCAAGAAACACGCTCATTATTGCAGGCGGAGCTTCATTGGCACCAAGCCGGTGATCATTTGGCGCACTTGCTATTGAAGCGCGCAACAGATCAGCGTGCTCGTGAACTGCTTTTATTGTATTGATAAAAAATGTAAGGAACTGAAGATTTGTTTTAGGAGTTTTACCGGGACTCAACAAATTCTTTCCTGTATTTGTTGCCATGCTCCAGTTATTGTGCTTACCACTTCCATTTACACCGGAAAAAGGTTTTTCATGCAGCAACACTCGAAGATTATGTCGGGCAGCAACTTTTTCCATTACGTCCATCAGTAACTGGTTGTGATCACATGCAACACTCACTTCCTCATACACGGGCGCGCACTCAAACTGCGCGGGAGCAACTTCATTGTGTCGCGTTTTTACAGGAATGCCAAGTAAATGACATTCATATTCAAATTCGCGCATGTAAGCAGTAACGCGCTCAGGAATAGTTCCCCAATAATGATCTTCAAGTTGCTGTCCTTTTGCGGGAGACGCGCCGAATAGTGTTCTGCCGGTTTGCTGCAAAT
>CBIHPU010000321.1:0-4960 GCA_966211935.1 uncultured bacterium
GCATTTGCCAGGCCTGATCGTTCAGCTTGTCAATCTCTGTATGTACAGCTTCTTTTATTTGAAATGAGTTATTCACCGAAAGGAGGTATCAATACAATTATACCCCTTTATCCGATTTGGGTTTTAACATTAAGCTACAAATATTAACGATTGGTCTAATTAGAAAAAAAGGACGCAGTAAACAATTCAGTGTTTTTACTTAGGACACCGGCAGGCTTCCCACATAAAGCAGATCCCTCCTTCGTCGGGATCGCCCAGAGAAATCTAGATTTTAGCTCCGTATGTCAAAAGCAAAAACGATTGCGCGAAGCGTTGCGTGGCTGGATTTACGTACAAGGGATTATAGAGATAGTAATCGCTTTTGTTTAAGCTTAATGAAAAACTAACATCCACAAACTTATTGCTCCATCGGAATCCTGAACCAAGACTCATTGTATGCCGCGCTCCTTTTCCCATCATTGAACCATTAGGACTACCATACAAGGCATAACCGCCGCGAATGATAACTGGTTTTACATTGCGCTCAAATCCAATTTTAATATTCGTAGTATTTACATATTCCTGTCGTATGAACTTATTCACACTGGCAAAATAATCCGGCTTGGATTTCAATCTCATCCTGCCGTAATTCATAAATTCAACATCAACATTAATAGCCACAGCTTTCTCCAACAGAATTGCAATACTCGCCTGTAACTTTTCAGGTGTGATCATAGTGTACCTGAAATTACCTGTGTAAGTAGAATCTTCAAATGAACCCAATCCGCTGTACGTAATTCCGAAACGCGATTTGTAAGTATCCTTCATCGCATAAATGGAACCTGTATGATATGCAAGTCCCACCCTGAAAGATTCACTGACGCGATAGATCCCGCCTAATTTTAAATTGATTCCCTTCCCAGTTGTAGAAACATTATCCTCGAAGAAAAAAGAGTTGATGTAAGTATTTAAGTTAGGCGTCTTGTACAGGTCATTACAGGTTTCTGTAAACAGTGAACTGCGTGTGTAATTCAAAAATAAAACTCCAATGCCCCAGCCGGCATAAAAGCGATCATCATAACTATATCCTCCGCCAATTGACAACTCAGAAATTCCTCCTGTTTCCACGGCTTCAAACTGCTGCGTGTTATCAGCACCCGCGGGAATTGCAGATTCATACAAAGTAGGATCACCGTTTACTGTATCGATCAGGTCATAATAAAAAGGTCCTGACTCATAAAACATATCCAGGTCACCAGGATTTTTTCCCTGAGCCGCAGCGGAAAAAGCGAGTCCCATACTACTTCCCCTGCTGTTGCCTGCAATCTGTATATTGTTTTTAAAATTCGCCAGACGATTTAAAGAGATCGCAAAATTAGAACGGATAAAATGATCCTCTTCGAGTTCCCTGTTTACTCCCGCTCCGCAAATACCGATGTTGGGCATCACAAATCCGCTTCTGAAGTCTTTTTGTGTTGAATCATTGTAAGATGAATTTACATTGGAAAAACGAAAGCCTGCAGTAACTGCTACATCACTTTTTATGTACACGCCAAGACCTGCGGGATTATTATTAAGGGCAGAAAGATCAGCGCCCATTGCGCCCATTGCTCCACCCATTGCGGTGAAACGGCCGGTTCCGTTCAATAACGGGCGGGTGTAACGCAATACATCTTCATCGTTCTGAGAAAATATCCCCGAGAATGCAATTACAAACAGCAAAAAAAATAACTGCTTTTCCATTGCATTAACGTGGCTTTTTTACCTGAGTTCCTCCTCCGTTATTTTGCGGAGTGGATGGAGGAGTGTAATTATTTTTTGGTGTGTAGACAGGAGTATTATTCTTTGGAGGAGAATAAGTGTCGTTGTTTTTTGCAGGCGCTGTACTTGTATTCTTTGGACTCTTTGGTGTATTTGGAGAATAAGTACTTTTTGTCTGCGTTGTATTCTTCTTTGGTGTTGCAGTGCTTCCGGAATTACTGTTGTTATCAGGAACCATCACATCATTATTGTTATAGGTACTGTTCTCATTACTCTTTACAGTTCCGTCATTTGTACCTGTCAGCACACGTCCCCAGAAACCTTTTTTTGGTTCGGAAACAGGCGCAGTAGTTGTTACAGTATTTGTATTCGGTTGTGTATTACCATAAGTGTTTTCCGGTTTAGAATCCCAAACAGGTGTTGCGGGTTGAGTAACTGTTGAAGGCGTCTGGTAATTCTGCGTGTTCACATTCTTTACAGGTTGCTGAATAGTATTGAATCGCTCAGGATCATAAGGCGCGGGCGCTGCAACAACAGGAGTTGAATTATCCGGTTCACCTGACTGCATTTTATTTCCGTTAGATGGATTAACAAGAACAGGATTCATTCCCGCATGAGATTGGCGCGGTCCGTAATAGTAACTGTTGTAATCGTAGCTGTTGAAATAACCCGGTGTAGTGTTGTTGTTATTGCACCAGTGATTATAAGGATCATTATTGTACCAGGAATTATTCCAATACTGATTGTTCCAGTACCACCAGTTGTTATTGTAACCATTTCCATAGTAATCGTTGTAGCCGTATCCGTATGACCATGGTGAAGGAGAATTAAAATAGCTTGAAGGATAATTATAATATCCCCAGTTATAATTGTTACCACATCCGTTCCATCCGCCCCAATTGTAAGTTGGATTGTAACTGTAGTTCCAGTAACCCGGACCGTACCAGTTGTATCCGTTATAAATACTTACACCGTAATGATACGGATTGCTGTCATAAAAGTATGAGTTTGTATAATACGGATCGTAATAAGCAACGCCCATACTGTTGCCGGTAAATCTGCGAATGCGCGCGGCATATTCATAATCATAATAATCATCACGGTTAAATGAAGGCTCACGGTAATAAGGATTATTTGAAGTGTCTGCAACCTGTTTCTTTGCAGGCGCGGCAACAACAGATGTACTGTCGGCAGCTTTGGTCTTGCTCACTTTACGATCTCTTACAGGATCATAATACGCATCATCTTCGAATGTGCTGAGTTTTTTTAAATTGCCGCATGAACTTAAAAGTACAATAGCGGCCAGTATTTGAAAAAGTTGACGCATGGGACAACAATAAAAAATTAGCGGGGAATTCTCTATAAAGATAATGAATTTTAAGTGTCTGATGATAGCTGTAGCGAAGCAAACAATCAACAATGAAAAATGCATAAAAAAAGATAAAATCCCCTCCAGAAAACAGAAACTGAAAGAATTTCAGCCGGTTGGGGTGCTGATTACAATTGTTACCTTTGCCGCGCAAACATATGAAGACACTGATAAAAAACGCAACGCTGGTGAATGAGGGAGAAATCTTTTCATCAGACCTGCTTATCAACGATCAGCTGATCGAAAAGATAGAAAAGAATATTGAAGAAAAAGCGGACCGGGTAATTGATGCAAAAGGATTACATCTTTTTCCGGGAGTGATAGACGACCAGGTTCATTTTCGTGAGCCCGGACTTACACACAAGGGTGACCTTACCACGGAGAGTCGCGCGGCGGTGGCCGGTGGAGTAACTTCCTATATGGAAATGCCTAACACGGTTCCAAATGCAACCACATCCGCTTTACTTGAACAGAAATACAAGCGTGCTGCTGAAGTTTCACTTGCAAACTATTCGTTCTACATGGGAACAACGAATAGTAACATGAAAGAAATTCAGAAAATAGATTTCAATAAGGTTTGCGGGCTGAAAATTTTCATGGGATCATCAACCGGTGACATGCTGGTGGACAATTCAGATATACTGCAGTCAATTTTTAAAGAAGTAAAAACGCTTATCGCTGTTCACGCGGAACATGATCCTACTGTAAAAAAGAATATTGAAAAGACAAAAGAGTTTTACGGAGAAGAAGATATTCCGGCTTACTTCCATTCTATTATACGTAATGATGAAGTTTGTTACAGAAGCTCATCAAAAGCAGTGGAGATGGCAGAAAAATACGGCACACGTCTGCATGTATTGCATATCTCATCCGCTAAAGAAACAACGCTGTTCAGGAGTAATGTGCCTTTGAGTAAGAAAAAAATTACTGCCGAAGCATGCATTCACCATCTTTGGTTTTCTGATGAAGATTATAAAACAAAAGGAAATCTTATTAAGTGGAACCCTTCTGTAAAAACATTGAACGACCGCGAGCAGATCTGGGAGGCAGTGCTGGATGGAAGAATTGATGTGATAGCGACAGATCATGCGCCTCATACGCTGGAAGAAAAAATGCAACCTTATTTTAATGCACCTTCAGGCGGTCCATTAATTCAACACAGTTTAAATGCCATGCTTGATTTTTACAAGCAGGGAAAGCTCAGTCTTGAAACCATTGCACTAAAAATGTGTCATAATCCGGCCGAACTTTTTAAAATAGAAAAGCGCGGATATCTGCGTGAAGGTTTTTATGCGGATCTTGTGTTAGTAGATCTTCAGAAAACAACAACGGTTACAAAAGACAATATTCTTTATAAATGTGGCTGGAGTCCGTTTGAGGGACACACTTTCAATAGCAGCGTCTCACACACTTTTGTTAATGGTTATCTTGCATATGATAACGGAAACATCAACGACGCGCAGAAAGGAATGCGGTTAAACTTTTTACGCTGATAGTTGTTGTATGATCTCAAAAGGCTTTTATAATTATCTCAAAGTAATTTTCAATATTACTATTCCTACTTATTACAGGAAGATTACGATTAAAAACAGAGGGAAAGTTGTAAAAGGCAAGCCCACTCTTATTGCGATGAATCACCCGAACGCCTTCATGGATCCAATTGCGTTTGCGGCACAGGTTCATCCTCCAATGCATTTTATTGCACGAGGTGACGCGTTTAAAAAGGGGATAAAACCTTTCCTGGAAGCGGTTGGAATTATTCCGATCTATCGTTTCATTGATTTCGGAAGAGAAGGAATGGCAATGAACGATGAAACTTTCAAACAGGTAAACGCGCACTTAAAGAAAAAA
>CBIHPU010000322.1:0-4958 GCA_966211935.1 uncultured bacterium
GCATCCAGATTGAGTCAATGAAATTATTATTGATATCAAAAATTCCAACAACAGCAGGATTATCGAAAGGAGGAACTCCAACCCAACAGTCACGGTAAACAGTAAGTCTTATTTCGTAATTATTTCCACCCAGGTATTTGTAATTCATCTCACCTCCCACAATGTGAGTGGCATTTGACGAAAAGAAGATCAGGTTAATGAAAATAAGAAGTAAAACTTTTTTCATATGCTAACAAACGTGAATAAACAGGTGAATTTTAAAGGTAGTAAAATTACCTTCAACAGCAAGTAAAAATGGTGAGGGGTTAACTCTATTAGGAAAACACGGGTTAGTAACAGGATTATTCCGGATTCAGTTTCTCAAAGCGCTTCATTTTAATCCCGTCCACAACTACAATTTCCTCAAACATTTTTGCGGGACGAACCCAAAGCTTCGATAATTTATTTTCATACAGCGGAACGTAAACAACAAGTTCCTCCAGCGATTCGCTGTGCAGCGCGGTGCCGGTCACTTTATAATGCCGCCCTTTATAATGCCTGTATATACCCGGTTCAACCACTTTAAATTTGTAATGTTTTTAATTCTTCTGAACTTTCTTTTCGTCTGACTTCTTCTTCAGATCATCAGCTTTTTTCTTTAAACTCTTTGCTTCTTCCTTCTGAAAGTCTTTTTTCTTCCCCAGAATAAAATCACCTTTATCATTTTGTTCCCAAAGCAAGGTCCATTTATTTTCTGCAACACTGAAATATTTTTTATTGGGAACACCGGCGGTTTTCTCCGTTACAATCACCATATCATTTCTATGCGACCAAAGTTCATATTCGTACATCACTTCTGTAACCTGGTTCTTTTTAAATAATGTATCCTCGGTCATTAAGCTGTAATTCAGAAAAATTGTTTTCGGATCGACAGTATGTTTTAAAACTTTCTTCAATCTTCCATTAAAATCATATTCATAAATATTCATGCTGTCCATTCCGGCAGAGAGCAGATATCGCGGATTCAGAGAAACATTATAGATACAGAAATCAGCAACGGCCAATCCGTTCTCAAAAATTGTTTTTCAACTAAGCTTGTCTTTATAATATCTTTTCCACTCACCTGTTTTTCGATTGTTAAGTATGTTACCCTCCTCATAGAGATCAGCAGCTATGATCCACTTGAACGCTCCGCGCAATGCCGGCTTCCTGGTAATAGAATCGTGCGGATTCTGTGAAAACAACAAAGACGATACGATGTAAAAAACAAGAAAGAGGATCTTTTTCATAATGTTCTTCTGAATAGTGGAAAGCAATTGCTAATAAATTTAATCAATATCATTAAACAATGAAAGGATTGGTTCTTCTTTCATGACCAATGGTTGTCTCAGGTCCATGACCACAATAAACAACCGTTTCATCTCCTAAAGGAAACAACTTATTTTTTATTGAATTTATTAGCGTCTGGTGGTCGCCGCCTGGCAGATCGGTACGGCCGATGCTGTTGTAAAAAAGTACATCACCCGCAATGATCACTTTTTTCTCTCTATTGTAAAAAGTTACGTGACCCGGCGCGTGTCCGGGCGTGAACAATACTTCCAATCGCGTATTTCCAAAGGTTATCACATCGTTTTCGTCAATGAACCTTTCTGGCTCGGGCGATTTTTCAAATGGCAATCCATACATCACGCTTGTCTGCTCCTGCGATTTTAAAACCGGCAGGTCAGCTTTGTGAATAACCGGTTTTAACCCGTATTTTTCAAATACAAAAAGATTTCCGGCCACATGATCAATATGACAGTGAGTATTGAGTAACAAAACCGCCATTAAACTGTTTTCTTTAATAAACTCATCCAGTTCAATTTGCTCCGACGCAGAAAAACAACCGGGGTCAACTATAACGCACTCTTTTGTTTCATCGTATAACACATATGTGTTTTCCTGGAAAGGACCGAAAGTAAATTTTGTGATTTTCATAATCTGTAATGCTTGTAAATTAAATCAGATTGCCAAAACTTCAGCATGAAAAGAATAGCGAACGCGAAGTTAACAAGAACGGCAATGCCAGGAACGCAACCCGCGAAAAAAGAGAATTCTTCAACTGTATTTCACCATTAAAAATCATTAAATTTACATTCCTATCAAGCGGATATGAAAAAGGCGGGAATTTATTTTGTTTTTTTTCTGTTGCTTCAATGCAATTCCGCTTTGTCACAATTTTATTACGGTTCACAGCAGGATTTCGGAAAAAACCGAATACAGTTTCAACCATTTGAGTGGACCTATTTTCCATTTGAACGTTACCAGGTATTTTTATATGAAGGCGGACAGGAGATTGCACGTTACGCCGCTATTTCCATGCTGAAAAACCTGGAAAAAATTGAAAAGCGCCTTGATTTCCAGAGCGAAGAAAAGATACAGGTGCTCGTTTACAATAACTACCACGATTTTGTTCAAAGCAATTTGGGACTAGCATCTGAGGAGCAGGGAAATCTTGGCGGAATGACAAAAATAGTCGGCACTAAAATGAGCGTTTACTTTAATGGAAGTCACGCTGATCTTGACAAACAGATCAGGATGGGTGTGTCAGAAGTGCTGATCAACCAGATGCTTTACGGAGGAAAAACGCGCGACGTAGTTAAAAATTCTACCCTGCTTACAGTTCCGGATTGGTTTAGAAATGGCCTGATAGCTTATTATGGAGAACCCTGGAATTTTGATCTTGACAGCCGTGTGGTTGATGCAGTTGAGAATGACCGTTATTTGAAATTCAATCGTCTTACAGGCGAAGAAGCGGAAATTGCCGGGCATGCGTTCTGGAATTACATTGCTGAAACTTATGGCGAAGCAGTTATTCCAAATCTTTTATACATGACTAAAGTTGGAAGAAGTGTTTAGAACGCTTTTGTTTTTGTGCTCGCCACTTCTGTGAACCAATTAACCAATGAATGGCTGGAGTCTTACATGCGCAGAAATCTTTATGCTGATACGTCACAGTATTTGCCTGCAGTAAAACCTGTGTTTAAAAAAGTCGGAACCGGCGTTACATTTTTCAATCCCCATTTAAGTCCTGATGGACGCAAATTGCTGTATGCTACAAATGAAATGGGGCAAAACAAAGGCTGGCTTCTGGATCTTGAGAGCGGAAAGAAAAAACGATTGTACAAATCAGGTCCGCGACTGGAAAGGATAAACGACCACTCGTATCCTTTGCTCGCATGGCATCCTTCAGGTAATTACGCGGGAATGATTACCGAAAGAAAAAATCAATTGATACTGGTTACCTGGGATCTTGAGAACAATGAAAAATTTGAGCGCAACATAACAGGGTTTGAAAAAATCACTGACTTCTCTTATTCGCCGGATGGAAAAAAACTCATTTTCTCCGCAGTTAAAAAAGGAAAGGGGCAGAGTGATATTTTTATTTTCTCAATAGCGAGCGGAGGCCTGGAGCAAATGACCAATGATATCTGGGACGATCTGTTTGCGCGCTTCGTAAACAATGGAAAACAGATCGCGTTCTCAAGTAACAGAACAAGCGACACTTTAAAAACATCTGATGACGCTAAATATTTTTACACACTAAACAAGGATATGGATATTTTCATGATGGATTATCCAAAAACAAAAAATGTATTGTACAGAGTCACCCAAACAGATTTTGTGAATGAATCACAGCCAATAGATTATGGTAATGGCTACATTTCATACCTGAGCGAGGCAAACGGCGTCAGAAACAATTATATCGCCAGACTTGACAGCGTGATCGCATTTGTTGACACCACAGAACATTATCGTTACACTTTCCATCCCGCGGCAATCAGCAACTACAAAAGAAATATTGAATACCGTGATATTAACTCCCGGCATAATAAAATCACCGAGATCTTTTATCATAACGGATTATACCAGGTCTATGTGCAGGATTTGCAGGACGCAGGGTTGATAAAAAAATGGACGCTGCAGGATAATTTCTATCGCCGAACCTATAGTTTCCAGATGAAAAGTGCGGCCAATTCTGAAAGCAATAATAGTACGAAGCAGAATGCTGATCATATTGATAACGGAAAAAATACTGTGGACAGCGCAGGAGTGAATATCAACAATTACAATTTTAAGGATGATAAAAAACAGACTGAGATAAAGAAACCTGTAGTTGGCAACCCATATTCGCCCGAAAACTTCAGGCTTCCCATTCAGCAAAACTATTACGTCAATTTCTCCACCGACTACATTGTTACACAACTAGACAATTCATTTCTGAATGTTCAGTACCAGCGATTTTCAGGTGGAGGAAGTCCGGTTTATATTAATCCTGGATTGAATGCTTTATTGAAAATAGGAATGAGTGATCTGTTTGAAGATTACCGGATAGTTGGAGGAATCCGTTTTTCAAGTTCACTCGATAATGAATACATCTTAAGCTGGGAAAACAGAAAAAAACAATGGGATAAACAGGTGGTACTTCACAGGCAGGGTTTTGTAAATGTTCCCGCTGAAGGGGGTTTGACCAAGGTTCATATTCATGATGTGCAATACAAATTAAAATATCCGTTTAATGAAGTATTGTCCGCGCGCATTGGCATGATCTTCCGGAATGACCGGAGAGTTTATCTGGCGGTTGATGATGAGTTTTTAAATAAACCGAACGAATATGATAACATGGCGGGACTAAAAGGAGAATTTGTATTCGACAACACAATCAAAAAAGGAATCAATCTGTTCAATGGTTTTCGCGGAAAAGTTTTTGCGGAGTACTATCGTTTTATAACCAAAGAACGACACGACCTGATCACCTACGGTTTCGATCTTCGTCATTACAAAAAAATTCACCGCGATCTTATATGGGCAAACAGAATTGCCGGCGGAGGATCTTTGGGAACTGACAGGCTCATCTTTTACCTTGGCGGAATTGATAACTGGTTGCGTCCACGTTTTGATGCAGGTATCAACATTGTAAATCCTGATCAGTATGCTTT
>CBIHPU010000323.1:0-4943 GCA_966211935.1 uncultured bacterium
CATATGATGTAGTGATGACCTGGATCAAAAATTTTTCCTTCACCTATTATACCGTTCCACCAGTCTGCGCAATCAGAATTTGCGGTAAGCGCGTGACAAACCCAAACTACGTTGTCTTGTTCCGCGTTAAGTTTTCCGTAAGTATGGTAAGCAATTTCAATACGCGGCAATATTGTTCCGCCTTCCGTATGAAATTCGTTTTCGGAGATAAACTTTTTCACGATTGGTGTCAATAATAACAAATAAAAAGGCATACCCGTCAGGGGTATGCCCGAAATTTATGAAGGAGTAATTAATTAAACTATTATTCCTCTACCTGTACCATTTTAAACGGTACGTTGATGATCGCCTGGTAATCTTCACCAGCTTCAAGCATGTCCTCATCATCTTCCTCGTAGTGCCAGTTAATTGTCACCTGACTGCCACCCTTGTGTATTGCTTCAAGTTTCTTGAAAACGTCAAGAATACATTTTGATGAAGAAGTATTGAAATACTCCAACTGAATATTTACGTTGGTTGTAGGCTTTGGACTGCTGGCATACTTCTCCAGGTTATCTACAAGTGGCTTGTAGAATTCAATCGAGTTTTCAGGAATAGACCGGCCTTTGATCTCCAGTACCCCAGTTGACATATCAAAATTAATTGTTGGGGTTTTTGGCGTGCCTTCAATCGAGAACTTTTCCATAATCTTACTTTGGTTTATAGGTTTGGTGATACTTTTATATTTAAACTGAAAAATGCAAACTTATTATCAATAGGCATAAAGTTGTAATGAAGCTTTTGCCCTGTTTTACGGGCGATGTCTATCATTCCTAATCCACCTCCGCCTTTCATGCTCATTTCACCGTTGTTCAACACCTGTTTGTAATAATCCTTCAATTCTTCCTTGGTCAGTGCATTCACTTCGTCAAGTCTTTTCTTCAGACCGTTTACATTTTCGTTCAGAATGTAATTGCCTGTAATAATGTTATAATCTCCGTCCTGTTTGCCAATCATAAAGATAGCCGACCTGCCGCGCTCGCCGGCGGTTTCAGTAACGTCATCCATATGATGATACAGGTTCTGCAAACACTCAACAAGAACATTGTAAACTTTCTTTCTGAGTTTTGGTTCTTCATGCATGTTCTCCATCTTGCTTTCCATTATCTGCAATATGGACGTCAGCAGTTCTGAGGTGATGTCGCCTTTAAATGAAAGCAGAATGTTATTCCGTTCCATTTTATCATAAAAATCAAAAATATCGAGCATCATTGGCTAATACACCTATTTCTTAGCAAAAATATAAATAAGTTTGATTTGTCAAATAATTTTTTCCGCCGAACGGCTAAAGCTGTCGTTTTAACGGATCGGTTATTTCAGAGCAAATTCAAACGTGTTCCCATTAACAGTAAATGCCGCTTTGTTGTCACAATCACCGCCGCCGTAATCCACTACTCTCGTTGTAAGATCGGTAGGTGTGAGCTCTGATTTTCCGGCGCTGATCCATTTGCAATCTGAAGATTTCTGTAAATCACCTAAAGTTTTAACATGAAAATTTTTCTCATTCCGGCTAATGCCATCTGCATCTCCACTAAATGAAAATACGTCGTCAATTTCGTTAGCTGGTGTTGAAGTTCCTGCTATTTGTGTAAATGTTCTGTCAAATGAATAGGCAACACTCCATCCGTTTCCAGTGCATTTGCCATTTGCAACTTTAACATTAAACGAATTAAGAGAAAGTCTGGTAATAGTAAGGGTGCCTTCGTATTTTAATCCCGAAGAGAAATAATTATTTAACGACACTGAAACAACACACCCAGTACTGTCGTATGGTTTGGAAAATGAGCAAACCAGATCTCCGCTGCGAGTTCGTCCGTCTATATCCACGCACATTGAGCCGTAACTTATTGTCAGAACCGGAAGATTGGCTGCGTTAGCCCATGTCGTATCTCCGCTTACAGTTGTTGTAGGGCAAACCGCGTTAACCGTAGCTATTAATTTTTTTACTCCCTCTGTGCCATTTGCAATTGCGTTAATTGCAGGCGCAATTCTTACAAATTCCTGTTCGCAAAGCGAATTGTCTGCAACACTTTGCGTTTCGTTGTCAATTTCTGTTTTTTTACATGAAACAAGAAAAACAATTACTGTTAATATGAATGTGAGAAAGTCGTTTTTGATTTTCATAATTAGTGATTCGCTCGGACAAAAGTAACTGTTTTATCTGGCGTGGCAAGCCTGACCAGTATTTCAAATTATGCTTTGCATAATATTGTAGATTAAGAATTTCTAATTAGTGATTTTCACTCTGGGAAAAGATTAAATTTGTTATAAATTCACCCGTATGTGCGGAATTACCGGAATCTTTTCGTTTAACAAGGTAGGAAGTGCGAAATTGCAAAGCGTTGGTGTTGCCACCTCAGCAATTAAGCATCGCGGGCCTGATGAGCAAAAGACAAAAGTATTCGCCGACGCTGCTTTAGGTCATGCGCGTCTTTCCATAATTGATACGTCTTCTCTCTCCGCGCAACCATTTGCAGACTCGTCCGGAAGATTTACGATTGTGTTTAATGGAGAGATTTTTAATTATAAATCACTTAGAAAGGAGCTGGAGAGTGCCGGCGTTGTTTTTAGATCGAATGGAGATGTGGAGGTTCTGCTTGAGTTGTTTAAAAAAGAAGGCTCCGCTTGTCTGACTAAACTGAGGGGTTTTTTTGCATTTGCTGTCTTTGACAGTCATGAGAACAAGTTGTTTTTGGCGAGGGATCGTTTTGGCGTAAAGCCTCTTTATTATTACCTGAACGAAAATTGTTTTGCTTTTGCTTCGGAAATAAGAAGCCTTTTTCAGTACGGTGACAAGTTTTCACTGAATACCGCTGCCCTTTTTCATTACATGCAGCTCAATTATATTCCCGGTGACGAAAGTATAGCAAATGAGATAAAAAAACTTACTCCCGGAAGTTATGCGTATCTGTACAATTGCAAGCTGGATGTCCGGAAATATTATGACATAAAGGATGAATCTGACAAGTTAGAAGGTGCTTCGGCAAATAATCATTCGCGGAATTTAAGAGAGATGTTGGAAGAAAGCGTGCGTGACAGGTTGGTTTCGGATGTGCCTGTCGGATCATTTTTAAGTGGGGGCATTGACTCAACTATTATTTCAGGTATCGCTTCGAAGATTGTTCCTTCGCTTGCAACATTCAGTCTCGGATTCACAGGTAATAAATGGTTCGATGAAAGTCCTTATGCGGAAACAGCCGCGCGGGCGTTTGGAACGGAGCATCACACTTTCATGATGAGCAATGATGATCTTTTCGGGGAAATGGAGAATTTTCTTGATGCTATTGACGAGCCTTTTGCCGATTCATCTGCACTGAATGTATATGTTTTAAGTAAGAAAACGCGACCTTTTGTTAAGACTGTTTTATCAGGCGATGGCGCAGATGAAATTTTTGCAGGATACAATAAACATCGTGCGGAGTGGTTGGTCAGAAACAGTCCGGAATACAGATTCGCTGCCGGAACTGCTTCACTGTTCAGTTCAATTTTTCCAAAGTCCAGGAATTCCGGATTCAGTAATAAAATGAGGCAGGTTGAACGTTTTGCTTCAGTAATGCGACTCCCGCTTCATGAAAGATACTGGAGTCTGGCTTCTATTAGCGACGAGCATTATGCAGGAAGAATTTTAAGGGCAGAAGTAAATAGGTCAAAGGCTGATAAGATTAAGAACGAATTATTATGTGACCTGGAGGAAACTTCAATTAACTCTTTTTTACTGACCGATGTGAAGGTAGTTCTGGAAGGAGATATGCTGGTAAAAGTAGACCGCATGAGCATGGCAAACGGACTTGAAGTTCGCAATCCTTTCTTAGATCACCGGCTGGTGGCCTGGGCGCTCGCGCTTCCGCAGGAGGAAAAGATTAATCGAAACGAAGGAAAAATAATTCTGAAAAAAGCATTTGCAGATATCATTCCGGCTGAATTGCTGACCCGAAAGAAACATGGATTTGAGGTACCCTTGCACAAATGGATGAAAGGAGAATTGAGAAGTTCAATCGAGAATGATTATCTTAACGATGATAAAATAAGTCAACAGCAAATTTTTTCAGTAGATGAAGTTCGTAAACTGAAGTCGAAATTGTTTTCAGATAATCCCGGTGATTCACCTTCAAGAGTGTGGGCAATTATAGTTTTTAATCACTGGTATAAGCGCCATCAACAATATTTTGCCTGATGCCCCGCGTGCTGCGTATAATAAACCGCTTTAACCTTGGAGGCCCCACGTATAATGTTGGTTACCTCACCAAATACCTGGCGCCGGAATTTGAAACGCTTTTAATTGGCGGAGATAAAGAAGAGGGGGAAGACAGTTCAACCTTCATTCTTGATCAACTTGGAATTAAACCCGTTATTATTCCTGAAATACGCAGGGAGATCAGTTTTACCGAAGACAGGAAAGCGTATGAGAAGATCCGTTCTATTATCGCTGATTTTAAACCGGACATAGTGCACACGCATGCAAGTAAAGCGGGTGCATTGGGGCGCCTTGCCGCAGCCAAAATGAAAGTCCCCGTTATAGTGCACACCTTTCATGGGCATGTTTTTCATTCTTATTTTGGCGGATTAAAAACGTCTTTTTATAAGTCAGTGGAGCGTTATCTGGCTAAGAAAACGGATGCTATTATTGCGATCTCTCCGATACAAAAAGAAGAGCTGGTAAATATTCATAAAATTACGAATGCTGATAAAGTCAGAGTAGTTCCGCTGGGTTTTGATCTCTCCCGGTTTTCCGTAAATGGTTCAAATTTACGCCAGGCGTTCAGACGGGATTACAAAGTTGAAGAAGATGAAATTGTTGTAAGTATTATTGGAAGATTGGCCCCGGTTAAGAACCACGGTTTTTTTGTGCGTTTAATTGCTGATGTCATGAAAAGTACCGATAAAAAAGTCAGAGCTTTTATTAT
>CBIHPU010000324.1:0-4922 GCA_966211935.1 uncultured bacterium
CTCCTTCATCCATCTTATCCAATCCTCCTTAATGGAGTCTTCAACATTTACTGTTACATTGTATATAAACATAAGGTAAAGTTAAAGAAAGTTTAGATTGAAGCGGATGCACTATCGCTCCGCAGATCTCGAAGAGTTGCTATCCAGTCCATTGCTGTTTGCAATTCTTCAAAAACTTTAAAGGGAATAGAAGGTTTATATGCCTGCCTGTAAAATTCGGCAAGTATCTGGTACACGATATTGTTGGTTACCATAGCTTCCATGGAAATGGGAGTGACATTCTCCTTGCTTCTGCTGTTCTCTCTGGCTTCACGTGTAATTACAAGACCGGCATGGGCTGTATAGATCACAGGCCGCTTAATTCCACGTGCAAACTCAATTATTTTAAGTCTTATTTCCTCATTCGCAAAAGCATCGAGATATGTGTTCGGCTTGTAATCTACGTGAATGATCCCATCAATACGAAGGAAAATATCCGCACCTGATGTTTCTCCCCAAAGTAAAATGTCTTCGTTGTTGTATTTCTCCTGCATCTCTTCTTTTTTTATCTGTTTCTTTCGGAGATTTAATAACAATTGTTTTGCCCGACGTGCTTCAGGGATGGCAGACCACGTTCACGGAAATTATTAAATGAAAATTCCCAGAACATGAACCAGCCGCAACAAATCTTTGTGAATGAGATTCTCAATCAGAATTTTTTTCCGTGGTCCTCAGGAGGTACGATTGACATTTGTTTGGTGCAACCAATGAATTGCTTCCGGGGTTTTATTAAAAATCTGCATGGGAATGTAAGGACGATAAAACTTCAGGTAAAATTCAGCAATGATCCTGTCGCCGATATGCTGTGCAACAATTGCCCTTGCCAGAATTGGCGTAAAAGACTCCGTTCGACGCGCATTTTCTCTCGCTTCCTTTGTTACGAATAATCCACCGTGTGAGGTATACAAAAATAATCTCTTTACGCCGCCTGTAAGTTCAATGTACTTCAACCGATTTTCCTCCTGTTGTGAAATATCTATCGTTACGTTCTTTTTAAATTCTACGTGAAAAATTCCATCCGTTCTTTCATGAATAAAAGAAACAGAAGTTTCGCTGGTTCTTTGAATTTGTGATATACTCAGTTGCGCTTCCATGATATGGATTTAGCATTACATTGCAATGAGTGGGGAAAAGTCAATCAGCTCCTGTCTGCATAAAAATTAATCCGAATAATATTCTGGACTGACAATACTCATGCCCGATTGATTATGGCATTGTCGCCTCATGCTTCAGATTTCATCCAATAAAAAAGCCCGCTGAAAAGCAGGCTATAAAATATAATTGAATTCAGGTTCAGCTCCTTGCGTATTCCTCTTTCAGGAATTCTCTCCAGTCACCAAGATTCGCTATGACTTGTAATTGCCGGTAGTTGTTGTGAAATACTTCCTCATCTGAAGAGGAATTAAGTATCCTTATCCTGTATTTATCAAAATTATTGAGTGCCTTTCTTTCCTCAGGAGAAAGGCGCTGTCCGCTGAATTCCTTGTCACGAAGGTCATTTACACTAACCTCGCCGCCAATCTCTTTCTTGGTGAAAAACTTCTCTAATAAATTCTTATCTAGTTTCATACTCTTACTACGCGAAAGTAATAAGAATTGTTGCCCGACTGAAGTAATGTTCCTCTATTCTGTTAACATTTGTATGTTGAAACCTCCTTAATAACAGCGAACCTCTAGTCTTTCTGCAGCTTTTGGCTCATAACAAAACTTCCGTCAGCGTTAAATATTTTTAAAATATATATTCCGCTGGCCAAAGGACCGGTACTGAAGCTGAAACTTTGAACACCGGGTTTAATATATTCCCGCAACAGCACCTTTACAGTCTTTCCGTTCAGGTCATACAATACAAAATTCAGGTACTCGCTTTTCTTTATTTCAAACTGAACATTTACTATTTCAGGGAAAGGATTAGGAAAAACCTGAACGTTATTCTGAACTTTTTCAGGCGCCATAGTTGTTATGATCTGGTTCTCTCCAATCTCCCCGATCCAGGTGCCGTGTCGTTTTAATCCCGCTACCAAATACCCATAATATCCGTTCATCCACACCTTGCCTGGTTCGTTGTACTTGCGTTGCGAACCGCTGTAATCTCCCCAGCGTTCTGTAAGCTGAGCGATAACATTTACATAAGATGTTCCGTTCTTTACTATCACCCTGTTGGAATATTGGCCAAGCGCATCTGACTTCATTACCGAACAGCCGGCATGAATAGTTGTTGAAACGTGATTGAAATTAATGATCACCGAATTATCAGAGGGGGAATTTCCCAGATAAGAAATATTGGGATAGCCTAAATCACAGACAGTATCGTTAATAATGTATCCGCTGACCGTCGGAGTAACCGAAGTTACACTATCTATTACTCCATGATATACACCGCAGAAATTTGTATTTGTATCCAGCGTGTTATGCACATACTGAATTTTATTGTTCTCATAAATTGCTCCGAGATTCCTGCAATCATTTGTCGCCATTTTGTGACCAAAAGCCTGGCGCGCGTCCGGTGGAAAACTGTATTGTTTATTGGAATTTAATTGCTTCACAGTGAGTTGCTGCGACGGGGCGCCAATTGTATCTGTTATCTCCACAACAAAAACAGTATCACAGTCAACTCCAAAATTACGGTTACTTACAAAATATTGATTGGGTCCATATGGCATGCTGCCTCCGCGCGCGGGACAAAGATTTCTTATCGGTTTTCCATTCCAGTTTATGCTGTCGTGCATCTGCATATTCAGAGCTGCGCCACTATAACCTTCAGCTTTGTTCAGCTGCCAGATAATTGTTTCAACAAAACCTGTCTGCCACGAACTATCGGGATACAGAAGATTTACTGTAATAAAAAGTTCTTTCGGAGAAACACTCATCATCGGGTAATCGGTCCATAAACCATTGTTCTTGGGATTTCCGGGAATTGTATACAGGTTCCATGCTCCTTTTGGATCATTGGTTTGAGAGAAACCAAGAATAATACTGCTGGTTGAATCTGTAAATCCGTTAAGTGTAAGCAGAATAAAACGGTCGGATATCGGATCGTATTCAACAATAGGATCAAATTCTTCGTGCGCCAATCCAAGCGCCGCAGAAAAATTACTGAGTGAACGCGTGCCGAGAGCGGAGTCCTTATCGCAATCATAAAAATAAATGATGGTATTGCTTACAGAAACAATTTTGCAACTGTCAGAAACTGCAATGTCGTTATCATTTGGAGTGGAATTATAAAACGGATTTCCCATAAAATTGTGCCCCACAAAAGGATCCGTAAGAGTTGCTGACTGGCTGACCTGCGGAGCAGACGCTTTTAACTTGGCCGCTGAATTTTCTTTCGGAGGGATTCCGCCCGGCATTGGTTTCTGAATGCACTGAATATCCGTGTAGTAATCATCTTTTACGTTATTCAGATCAAGCACAGCTTTACGCGGTGAAGTAAAGGTCCGGCCATTTTGCTGAGCGTAAAAAATGAACGGCAAAATAAAAAGCGGCAGAAAGAAAATTTTCATCATGATGTTCAGTTTGCTGACAGTTAAATTTCATACTAATTTACAAAATTGAACCGAGGCCCGGACCAAAATAAAATTGTAATTTTAATTAATGAAGCGCGCGAATAAACCTGTTAACTGCCAGATAAAACTCTTTGTTGTGATTGCGCTTTCTTTCAGCTTTCAGCTTATATCCCAGAATAATAGGATTATAGATAGTTTGTTATCTGTTCTTCCCGCAAAAGAAGACACAAACCGTTGCAGGATCCTGCTGAAGCTGGCATCGCAGTATTCAAAATTTGACACAGACAAGGCGCTTTCATATACGCATCAGGGACTTGAACTTGGACGAAGGTTAAAGAATGAAAAATTCATGAATGACGCCTATTACAAGCTTGGAATGTATCTCCGTAACTCTGCAGATTATAAATCCGCGCTTGCGTATCTGGACAGTTCAGTGGTTCTTACAAAAAAGGATAATGATGAAAAGGGATTGGCGCAGATCTATAACGCATATGGAAATATTTACAATGAAATGGAAGATTATCAGAAATCCATTTCGAGTTTTATCGCGTCCATCAAAATCAAAGAAAAACTAAATCTTACCGGAAGCCTTGCAAATTCTTATATCAATCTTGGAAATGTATATAACCGGGTAAACCTGCTGGAAAAAGCTGAAGAATATTTCAGAAAAGGTTACGAGTTGAAAAGAAAAAACGAAGACGCATACGGAATGGCCGGAGCCGCTAATTCAATTGCTGTGATCTATAACCGCAGGCAGCAATATAAAAAAGCGCTTAATATTTACACGGAAGCGTTCAAACTTGTAGAGGACGAATCAGACGCGCATCTTATGGCTGCATTATGCGGCAACATGGCTGAATCGTATATTGGACTAAAAGATTTCGCCAAGGCGGAGGAACTGACAAGAGAATGTCTTGCTTATCGAAAAATGCTCGGTGATGTAATTGGAATGTCATACTCCTATTCTTCTTTATCAGAGATCCTCCTTCACCAGAATAAACATAAAGAATCTATCATTTTCGCGGATTCCTGTCTTTACTACGCCCGTCAAAGCGCATATACCGAAGGCGTATATTATGGATACATGAATCTTTCCAAATCATCTGCGGCGCAGGGAAATTACGAAAAGGCTTATTCGTATTTGCTGGAAAGCAACAAGGCCTGGGATTCACTTAATGTATTGGAGAGTCAGAACATGATGGCAAACGTTGAAGCCAAATACCAGGATGAAAAAAAAGAAAACACCATAAAATTGGCTAACGAGAAAGTGAAGAGCCAGGAAGCGGAGATCAAACGGCAGAATCAGCAGAAGATCTTTATGGGAATCGGAACCGGTTTGTTTGCTTTACTCGCGCTCTTTATTTTCACAGGCTACCGCCA
>CBIHPU010000325.1:0-4920 GCA_966211935.1 uncultured bacterium
TTCGATCAGATCCCTCTAGGCGATATTAGTGTTTCCATGACCATGAATGGCGCCGTGTTGCCCGTCATGGCATTCTATATTGTTACGGCAGAAGAGCAGGGTGTTTCAATGGAAAAACTCAGCGGAACAATTCAGAACGATATTCTGAAAGAGTTCATGGTGCGTAACACCTATATTTATCCGCCGGCTCAAAGCATGCGCATCATCGCGGATATTTTCAAATTCACCAGCAGTAAAATGCCGAAGTTCAACTCAATTTCTATCAGCGGTTATCATATGCAGGAGGCAGGCGCTACCTGTGATATTGAACTTGCTTATACGTTGGCAGACGGACTTGAATACATTCGCACCGGAATTAATACGGGTTTGGATATAGATAACTTTGCGCCACGTCTTTCATTCTTCTGGGCAATTGGAATGAATCATTTTATGGAGATCGCGAAAATGCGCGCTGCCAGATTGCTGTGGGCGCGCATTGTAAAACAATTTAATCCAAAAAATGAAAAATCACTCGCGTTAAGAACACACTGCCAGACCTCTGGCTGGAGTCTTACCGAACAGGATCCATTCAACAATGTAACACGAACCTGTATTGAAGCTTTCGCTGCGGCAATGGGTCACACGCAGTCATTGCACACCAACGCGCTTGACGAAGCTATTGCTTTGCCAACTGATTTTTCCGCGCGCATCGCAAGAAATACCCAGATCATTCTTCAGCAGGAAACAGGAATCTGCAATGTAGTTGATCCGTGGGGAGGATCATATTATGTAGAATGGCTAACGAACGAAATTGCGGAACGCGCGTGGAAACTGATTCAGGAAGTTGAGAGCCTGGGAGGAATGGCAAAAGCTATTGAGACTGGCATTCCGAAGATGAGAATTGAAGAGGCTGCGGCAAGAAAACAGGCCAGGATTGACAGCGGCCAGGATATTATTATTGGTGTGAACGCTTACAAATCCGAAGAAGAAACTTCAATTGATATTTTAGAAGTTGATAATACAAAAGTTCGCGCGCAGCAAATTGAACGGCTCAACAAATTAAAATCTGAACGTGATAATAAAAAGGTTGAAGAGTGTTTGAACGCGCTGACTGATGCCGCAAAAAACAATACCGGAAATCTTTTGGAACTAAGTATCAACGCGGCGCGCGCGCGAGCAACTTTGGGTGAAATATCATTTGCGCTGGAAAAAGTTTTTGGCAGATACAAGGCAAACATCCGTTCAATTGCAGGAGTGTATTCAAAAGAAATTTCAATGGATAAAGATTTTGCTAAAGCGCGTGAGCTGGCCGATAAATTTGCTGAGCTCGAAGGCCGTCGTCCAAGAATTATGGTTGCAAAGATGGGACAGGATGGCCACGACCGCGGCGCAAAAGTGATAGCTACAAGTTTCGCAGATATGGGTTTTGATGTGGATATCGGCCCGTTGTTTCAGACTCCTGCAGAAGCTGCAAAGCAGGCGGTAGAAAATGATGTTCACATTCTGGGCGTTTCTTCTCTGGCGGCCGGACACAAAACATTGGTTCCGCAGGTAATTGAAGAGTTGAAGAAATATGGCAGGGAAGATATCATGGTTGTCGCCGGAGGTGTTATACCAAAGCAGGATTACGAATTCTTAGAAGCGGCTGGAGTGAAAGGAATTTTCGGTCCCGGTACGGTGATCAGTGTTGCAGCACAGAAAATTCTTGAGGAACTTATTGCGAGAAAATAAGTCTGTTTTATCGGTTTAGCTGAAACCTGAAAAATCCGTTAACTTTAGAGTTTAGAACGGATTTGAATTATTCATGACCCCACGCGTTTCAATTTTTTTCTTACTTCATTTTATTTCCCTTACATTTTTCGCAGGAAATCTGGACAGCTTGATGAAAATTAAGGATAGTCAGTCTGGCGCGGAAAAAATCCAAACATTGAATAAAATCTCCATTGAGTACAGGAAATCTGATCTTAAAAAAGCCCGTGAATATGCCCAGCTCGCGTTGAACGAATCCCAGCAGACAAATGATCTGAAAGCTATTGGCGATTCTTACAACAACATGGCTACTGTTCTCAATTTTGAAGGTGACTACGATGGCGCCATCAATCATTTTGAAAGAAGCTTTTTGTTCCGGCAGAAATTAAATGACAGTTCAGGAATGGCCAGCAGTCTCTCCAACATTGGTGTGATGTATCGAAAGCTGAATAATTTTGAAAAAGCTTTTGAGTATTATCAGCAATCGCTGATCATTAAGGAAAAACTGAACAAACCCGCTGAGGTGATCATCACACTGAATAACATTGGAAGTTTATTTTACTATGAACGGAATTTTAAAAAGGCGCATGAATATTATGAGAAAGCGCTCTCCCTGGCAATTGAAATTAAGGACAGCAGTACAATGGCCGCTGCGTATAATAATTTAGGTTTGGTTCTCAGCGATGAAGGAGATTATCAGAAATCACTTGAATATTATACGTTTGCCCTTCGCATTCGGGAGAATCTGCATGATGAACCCGGAATAGCCGTTGTAATGAATAATCTTGGAGTGTTGTATGAAGCTCAGGGAAAAAACGATCAGGCGTTGGGATATTTAAAGAAAGCCGCTAAAATGTACCAGGAAGAAAATGATCTTCCCGATTACGCGAATACTCTTTTTAATATTGGAAACATTTATCTCGCAAAAAAAAACTACCCGGAGGCGATAAAATATTATAAGGAGAGCGAAGTTTTGTCTGAACGTTTTTACAACCGCGTTTTGTTGCGGGATCTTTATAACAGTTTAGGAAGAGCCTATCATTACACCGGTAACGATAACGAGTCATATAATCACCTGATGAAATATATTCATCTGAATGATTCTATTTATGATGAATCTACGCTGGAGAAGATTTCAGAAAAAGAAATTAAATACCAGGCAGAAAAAAAACAGAAAGAGAATGAGATACTTAAGCAGCAGAATGAATTAAAAGATTTGCGTCACGATCAATCTGTGGCGCAGCAACGAATGGTGCGCATTTATTTTATTTTTGGTCTTGGACTGGCCCTTTCAATTGCGCTCTTGTTCTATATTCGCTTTCGCACCAAAAGAAAAAGTGAAAGACAGCTAAGTCTTTACAATACTGAAATTCTGCGTCAGAAACATTTGGTTGATGAGAAGAACAAAGAGATCATGGACAGCATTAATTACGCGCAGAAGATCCAGTCCGCAATTCTTCCTTCTATAGAACGGTTTGAAAGTATTTTACCCGGTTCATTCGTGTTTTTCAAACCGAAGGATATTGTTAGCGGGGATTTCTATTGGATATCCGAAAAGGAGAACGCGGTATTTTTCGCGGCGGTTGATTGTACCGGACACGGTGTGCCTGGTGGATTTATGAGTATGCTCGGATCATCTCTTCTTCATGAAATTATCAATGAAAAAAACATTTCTGAACCGGCAGATATTCTTGACCTGATGCGGGTGAAAATAATTCAGGCACTGAAACAAACCGGTGCTTCCGGTGAAAACAAGGACGGGATGGATATGGCGCTCTGCCGATATGATTTCAAACAAAAGAAGATTGTTTATGCTGGAGCGAATAACGATCTTATTTTCCTGAGAAACGGAATTATTACTTCATTTAAGGCAACAAAACAACCAATTGGAATTACATTCGGGAACCCTACCAATTTTGCGCAGACTGAAATTCCACTCGAAACCGGTGATTCTATTTTTATTTATTCAGACGGCTACGCTGATCAGTTTGGGGGCCCTAAAGGAAAAAAATTCAAATACAAACAATTGAAGGAACTACTCGCGTCATTTTCTGATAAATCTCCCGAAGAGAAAAAACGATTGCTTGATGAAACTTTCATAAGTTGGACAGGCAATCTGGAACAAATAGATGACGTTCTTGTTATCGGATTGACAGTTTAATTGCTTTATCTTTGAATCCTGATGTCACGTTCGCTGCAAACAATTTTATTACTTGTCGCTTCCAACACATTCATGACCATTGCATGGTATGGGCATTTGCGTTTTAAAGATGTTCCTTTTTTGCAGCATGTTGGTTTGATAGGTACCATTCTGCTCAGCTGGGGAATTGCTTTGCTTGAATATAGTTTGATGGTTCCCGCCAACAGAATAGGATCTAAAATAACCGGCGGCCCCTTTGATATGTGGCAGCTTAAAATTATTCAGGAAGTAATTTCCATTTCTGTATTCGTGATTTTTACACTCGTTCTGTTCAAAACAGAACAATTCAAATGGAATCATTTCGTTGGTTTTATATTTTTGATACTGGCAGTATTTTTTATGTTCCGTAAATAAATTCAGGTTATCGCAGATAAAGGAAAAATAAACGTTGAAGAACTCTTCCAGGGAGTGAGGGCCGGTAATATTGCCGCGCTGGGCAAGGCCATTACTCTTGTTGAAAGTATTCGTGAAGAACACAGAGCTGCTGCTGAGCAACTCATTGATAACTGTCTGCCTTTTTCCGGCAATTCTTTTCGCCTGGGAATTACCGGCGTTCCGGGCGTCGGAAAAAGTTCTTTCATTGAGTCGTTCGGGCAACTTTTGGTTGAGGAAAAAGGGAAGAAGCTCGCAGTTCTTGCAGTTGACCCGAGCAGTGAGATAAGCAAAGGGAGTATCCTTGGTGATAAAACACGAATGGAGAAACTATCGGTCATGAAGAACGTTTACATCCGTCCATCACCTTCCGCCGGTAGTCTTGGCGGAGTTGCACGGCGTACGCGTGAAGCCATTATTTTGTGCGAGGCAGCCGGCTACGATTTTATTATGGTGGAAACCGTTGGAGTAGGGCAGAGCGAAACTGCCGTTTATCATCTTACGGATTTCTTTTTATTACTGATGCTTGCAGGCGCCGGCGACGAATTGCAGGGAATCTAACGTGGTATATTGGAAATGGCGGATGCTTTAGTCATTCCCAATGCGGATGGCGATAACGT
>CBIHPU010000326.1:0-4899 GCA_966211935.1 uncultured bacterium
ATAAAGATAATACAGGAGAGAATGAAATTTACTTTTCGAAGAAAAAATCACCGGGAATGATACCCGCGCTAAAATTATCGATCGGATTTCCGTTTGAATTATAACGATAGATCTTGCCGTTCTGATTGTAGTCGATAACATCGGCGGCATAGACAGTGCCATCCTGAGGATCTATTCCCAGCCCATAAAAAATTCTGTTTCCCTCAGGAATAAATGGACTTAATGGAAGTGTTCCGTTAATGTTCATTTTATAAACTCCATCGTGATCAATATAAAACAATTCATCCTTCGCTCCGTTCATGCGCATTTTAAAAGGAGAATTTACGGAAGAAGGAAATTGAAATGAAGTATCAACTGATTTTGATATTGGATCAAGCCTGGTTAACATGGCAGGGAAATTCTGTGAAGCGTCACCGGAACACAAAACCCATAATTTCCCATTTTTATCCTCCGCAATTGAACCTGAAGCGTAACCAACGTAAACACTATCAGTTAAGGCGTTGGTTGCAGGATTGATGACATACACATAACTGCTGGTCATGTTGGTTACAAAAACATTTCCATAACTCAGCACAAGTTGCTCCGTCCAGCCGCCGAGTGCAATTGATCCCGTTTTTGTATTGGACACAAGATCAATTACGGAAACGGCGTTTGCATAAAGATCTGTCACGAAAGCCTTGTTATTACTTACAGGCAGGAAATAACGTGGAGAAGTCAGTCCTGAAATTGTTCCAACATTACCGAATGAAAATTTGTCCGCGACGGTAATTTTACCGGAATTATTAAGTACGAGATAATATTTATTATTGTGCAGATAAACGCTTTGCAGCACATCACCCACAGATGAATTATTATTCTGTGTTTTATAATAATCCGATACAACAGCGCCATCAGTGAGATTCAAACGTGTTACCGAAGCATTTGAAGACATGTAGTTTCCTTCATTCAATACGTAAACAAATCCTGAGCCGCCCGCGGTAACATTGTCAGCAGGCTTCACCGGAGGAACATCCTTCTTACAGGACACCAACAGCAACAGAAATGAAAAAGTGATTCCGGGTAAAAAATATTTTTTTGAACGATTCAGATTCATCTTTTCAGTTTAAGATCTTTTCCGTTCGCAGCTTTCAGGCGGATATCCAAATGCAATTCGGACGCGCCTGCATTAAAGGTTGCAAGTTGTACTGCTTGAATAACGCGCATTATCTTCGAAACTCCCTTCAATTGAGACAGACATAGCTTCGTGACGAAATGGTAATCCGCTTTGCTCCACTATTACAAGCGATTTAGTGTACGCTTCAGCGCTCTTCTTTTCATCTCCAATCGGAACAATCTGCAATGAAACTAAAATACTGTTTGTCATATTATAATTTTTTTTGTCCTGGCTCCTTTTTCTGATTCAACGACCACAAAGTAAATTCCTTTTTGAACATCAACTGAAAAATTCAAATTAAAAATTTCATTTCTGCTGAATTTAAATTGTTCAGATTTGACCATTCTTCCTGAAACATCGTATAAATAAAATGTACCGTTTAAATTTTCCGGAGAAACTCCTGTTATATGAAGAGAAGATTCATTCACAAAACAATTAAAAGCCGGCATGTCAATATTAGGTTCGGCAAAACCAATCTGCGAATTCTGGTGGATAACACCGACAGCATCAAGGTCGAAACCCGATGAAGGAAAAGGAGTCGGCCATGGGTCATTAACTTTTTTCCCGTTCAATTCCGTTGACGAATAAAATTCGGAAATACTTCCAACAACATCAATAATTTTTACGTGAGTAACATTAGTAATATCCAAACCATTGACACCTGAAAGTTCCTGCAGATCGAAAGGCGTTCCATAATTTGCCCTGTACTTGCCGGCAAGGTTATTCAGCTTGGTAGCGTTCAATAAATCAAATGGACCAACCTGAACCGTATCCTGCGTATTTGATGTTGCGGGAAACCTGAAAAAATTTATTCCATCTGAACTCACTTCCACAAAAGCCAGCTCAAGATAATCATCACTGAAAGAATTTTCAAAGACCGCGAAATCAAAACCCGGACCGTTGTTTATTGGAAACGGAAATTGAAGTATTGCTGCTCCTCCGTCGCCCAGACTTACAACTCCATTAATTCCCGCGGGTCCGGTTGCGAGTGATGAATCGCCAACGCTCGCAAATCCCAATGTTGTATCAGAAATATCCTGGTATCCCCTGTTTACGGAACATGCGCTCGCCCAATTCAAAAAAACAGAACTGTCTTTGCTGATTGCTGTAGTGCCTGGCTGACCAACAGGTGGTGCGAACTGAGCACTCAAAATATGTACGGCAATTAAGAGAACTAAAGAAACAAGTGTCTTCCGCATTTTAATATTTATTAATTCTTGCATTATAAACTTCTTCATCCGCAAAAACCTTCAAAATATATTGCCCGCTTTCCAGATCTGAAACATTCAGTTGAAAATCACCAATATTTTTTTTCTTTTCATTCAATAAAAGTCTTCCATTTAAATCATACAACTGAAAATGAACAGACTTTTTTATTTCACCGTTTAAATTAACGCGAACAAGATCTGCTGAAGGATTTGGATAAACATTTAGTGTAACTGCGGCGCTTGATTCCTTAATTCCGACCATACTTGCGCGGGTTGTAACATTATCGATGGCAAAGAACCCAGGCGTATTCATTCCAAACGCTCCGGTGTCGGAAGATGTGAGACTGAATAACAGACTGTCTGCCATACCCAACGTTTCACAGTTAACCCACTGCCAGCTTTTTAAAATGTAATCGTTGCTATTATTATTAAATCGGTAATCCGCTAAATAAAAAATAACGCTATCACTTGTAAGAGCACCGCCGTAATATTTTTTTACTGTGAGCAAGAACCAGTCTGGATCATTACCGGTTGTACCTCCGAACTTCTTCGACACCCAGTCACCATCCCGCATGCTGTTGTAAGCGTAAGTTGTGTTGGTGAGATAAAAACCGTAAATCGAATCACCCGCGCTGGTTCCGGTCAACTTGAAGACAGAATTATTTTGTCCAATGGCATAACTGGACGAACCAAGACATCCACCAGCGGGTTTTGCACTATACATATTCAAATAACCAGATGTAACGCTGTCCGTTTTACTGCTTGCGGCAAATCCTGAAGACCAGAAACCTCCAAAGCTTGTATCGTAAACTGAATGATAATAAATATTTCCGCTCTGGAAGCCTCCGGCGTTGTCTGATCCGTTGTAAAATGTGTCCGGCAAAAGAATCACATCATCAATTGTTGAAACACTGGTTTGGGAGAACTGGAACAGAAATGAAAGCGAAAACGCGGATAAAAGAAGTAACTTTTTTTTCATGTCGTTATTTTTTATTTGAGTTATGATAATATAATTTAAGATTCAGCATGTAATTGGCAGGTGGCATTGGACGTTGGGCCATTACCATATAGTCCTCATTGAAAACATTGTTAAGGCAAAAACTGATGTCAGCCCGATAGTTTTTGAATGTTCGGGTAAATCCCAGAACTAAATTACCCAAGGTATACGGATCGAGATAATCAAAATTATCCGCCGTAATGTATCTGTAACCAGTGTAAGATTGTGAGAAGGAAAAATACAGGTTTTTCCATTTGAGCTGCACACCCACGGCTCCGCTATACATTGGCGTATAAATCAGTTGACGTCCTATACTTGCATCGTTTTCATTCTTTTTCTTCTGGTTGGTAGACAAAATATAGTTCGTGAGCAGATATAACTTGAGGGAAAAATTCTTTGATTTAACAACAATAGAAGAATTGCTTTCTATTCCCCTGCTCCATACGCGTAAAAGATTCTGAGGGGTCCAGATTCCGTTAGAACCAGGCAGCCAGATGATCCAGTTATTTACAACACGGTTAAAAATAGTAACCTGCGAATTAAAACTGATTGCGATCGTTTCATTCAATTGTTTATCACGCGAAAGCAAAAGCGAAAGATCTTCACTGATACCATTCTCCGGAAGCAGATTCCTGTTTCCACCAGGCTGCCAATACAGATTATTGAAAGTCGGCAAACGATACAGCTTATTTACACTGCCTTTGATCTGCATCCATGATAACCATTTAGAAGAGAAAGCCGCGCTGGCAGTTGGCGCCTGAAATTTATTCAGCGTAAATTCTTCTCTAACATTAATAGTAATAACATGTTTATTATTTTTCGTTTGCCAGAGATATCCGGCAAAAACAGAAGCAAAATTCTGACTGACTCCGTTTGCGTAACCATCACTTTTTCCGTTGCACCAGGTATTGTTGATTCCCGCGTTAATCTTAGTGCTTTTGTTGATTGAATAAAACATCTCAGCTTCAGTGGTATTGGTAATACTTGAAGAAAGCGAGAACAATGAGATCAGCGTGTCGTTATAATTAATGTTCTCGTAAAAAAAACCATTGCGAACTGCGATTGTTATTTTATTCAAATCAATTCTCCAGTCCAGCATGGCGCGGTTAAAATCATCGTGCTGAAACGCTTTGGATATTTGTTGATCCAACAAAGGAGGTATCAAACGGTCGCATACCTGTGCCCAGTATCTGAACGAAAGCAGTTGGTTTTTTCTGATCTTAAAATGATCCTCATGCAAAATTCCGTACTGAAAAAAATCCGCATGCTGTAATGTTAACCTGCTACCGTCCGAACCATTAAACAAATAATTATTTTTTCCTTTTCGTTGAATGAAACGAGTGGAAGTGGAAAATTTATCTTCACTATAACCCGCGCTTAGCGCCATTACATTATTGAAGTAACTTCCAAAGCCCAGATAAGCCGAAACATCAGTTCCCGCATTAAAATTAATTTTGTTTTTCAGGTGAATTGTGCCGGCCACAGAACCGCTGCCCCACATGGCTGTTGAACCCCCATATTGAAGCTGCACATCGTCCGTA
>CBIHPU010000327.1:0-4894 GCA_966211935.1 uncultured bacterium
TTATTATCATCGGAGTATAGTGCGCGGACGCGTTGGAGATTATTATGGGGAATTGGAAGATATTAATAAAGTTGTAGAATTAATGCCAAAAGATTCCAGAGCCTGGAACAGCCGTGGTGTAGTAAAATCCAAGATAGGAGACCTGAAGGGTGCCATCAGCGATTATACAAAAGCGATAGAACTTAATGCTTCAAACTCAGACGCATATTTTAACCGCGCCGTTGTTCATTATGAGGAGCACAATTACACTGGAGCATTAAATGATTTTTCTAAAGCAATTCAATTGCGGCCAGACGCTGAATCATTTAACCGAAGAGGAAACGTAAAGCGAATGTTGCATGATGATCGCGGCGCTTATGATGATTACACTGCCGCAATTAGACTGGAGCCGCGTTCATTTACCGGTTATTATAACCGCGGAACATTGAATTATGACATGCGTGATTTTCGGGGAAGCGTGGAAGATCTGAATATTGCTCTTCGTCTTAATCCCGAATTTGCATTTGGATATTTTCAACGCGGAATGTCTAAAGTGAAAATGAAAGATCTAGAAAGCGCCGTGCAGGATTTTGCGCTCGCAATTACTTACAGACCGGATTATGATGACGCGTATTTTATGAAAGGAGTTACTGAATATGAAAATGGTCAGAAGCGCCAGGGATGTCTTGATTTAAAAAAGGCGGTTAACCTTGGGTCGGAAGAAGCTTATGATTATCTGATTGAGCACTGCAGGTAAGAGTTGAAAGTTATTCAAATCTAAAAGCAATATGAGACAGGAAATAAAGAAAGTCAGGAAAGACAGAAATGGATTTCGGAGAAAAAGAAAAAATGGAAAAGAGGAGACAAAGGAAACATTAGCAGCGAAACGCCGGGCACGTCGTCGCGCCGCACTGCATTCCGCGGGGTATCAATTGAACCGGATGCTTATTCTCGCCCTGTTTTTTTTTGAGTTCATCAGTCTGAAATCGCAGATCCAGACTGATGAAGAACCAAGGCGATTGTATTATCACATGACGCAACGCGTAAAGCGTGTCCGTGATATGAAAGATATGCGGGATGTATTGCATCTCGACAAATTTCTTATGGGAAAACGTAGAATCAGTGGCAACGTTTCTTTTAACGTGGGTCGGGTGCTGATTGACGATGGAGCCCAAAAACACCCTGAATACAGAAGCGCGATCGGGTATTTTACCCGAATTCGCTTTTTTGAGGAGTTCAGTTTCAACACAATTTTTTATTCGAATTTTAATTCACGCGCAAATGCGAGATGGATAGCGGATTTTAACTACGCTATTGGTCGCTACAACTGGCGCGCTAAACGCATCAACTTTGGATATGAAAATTACACAAACAATAAATACACAGACAGCTGGAGAGTTCTGGGTGAAAAATTCATGGAGGGTTATTATTTTATTTCCTATAACCATGTACCAAAAAAAATTAACGCGGCTATTCGAATTGACAGCACTACCAGTCTGCGTTTTATTTATTTCGCACGATACGCAATTAAGTCTCGCGACGAATTTGACGTTTTGCATGGTGGTTTGTTGAGCGGCAAACCAACAGGTGGCGCTGCTATCCGCTTTACCATCTTCTGGAATTTTTATATTGAATCCGCGCTGTACGTTTATGCTCATCCAAGCAGGAAACAGCCGTGGGATCCTGATTACACATATGGCTTTGGATATTTTGACTGGCGCGCATTCCGCATTTCACTTACATATGGAAACTGGGCAGTGAACCGCTTTCCGTGGAACAAACAACACTATTCCAGTTACAGTTTTGTAGATGGAAATTTCCGTATTGTCGCCAATTGGGCCTGGTAACAAAATTGGATCGACTCCTGGTTATGTTTATTAAAACACATTTACTTCTACTATTGCTTTTTCTCAGTTGTTCATTTGCAAATGCACAACTCAAATTTATTATTGAAGATTTTGAAGGATTAGCTGGGGGAAATTCCGATTTTAAAGCGAATGGATTGTTTGTTTATGGAAACGCCTCCGCAAAAACTGTTTTTCATAATGATAGTTTGCGACTTGGCTATGCGGGAAGACGATGCATTGAAGTAACTCGCGGTGTCGGTAAAAAATCCAATTACGTAAATTATGGAGGATGGGGAAAAGGAATCGGCTTATATGTTGAACTGAATGCGCAATCTGATTTTATTTCATTTTATATGAATTCATCAGGTGTTGATCAAAACGACAGTTTGAGAATTGAATTGCAGGAGGACGATAATGCGTCTGGAGCGTATGAAAAGACAATGGATGATAGCTGGATCTATTCCATGACTATGAGCAATAATAAAAAGGGCTGGCAGTTGGTGAGCGTTCCGCTGAGCGCATTCAGAGATGCGAATTACGCCGGTGACGGAGTTTTTAATGTTGGTTACCGCAAAGGAAAAATATTTTCATTCATTGTAAGTTTTGTTGGTCAGCCTTTAAAAAAGAAATCGGAGAAACAGCAAAGTATTTTGTTTGATTTCATTTGTTTTTCCGAAGGAAAACTAAAAACGGGCAAGGAAACTTTTGATGCGCCTCATGCAGACAATTCTGATTTCTGTAATCTTGGCGCCTGGTCCAAAGAAGGAAATACCGCAAATTTCAGCGATATAGCGAGTGCCTTTGAAAATAACTTCGACAAAAATCAAAAAAAACTTGGAATCGTTCATTTCTTTCAGCCGTTCGCGGTTGATGGCGGAACCACCCAGAATTTTTATCCTTCTAAAGAGCGAATCAACGATGTTATTGAAAAGGGATATATCCCGATGATCACGTTGGAAAATCACTTTGTAAATCTTAGTCCTGCAATAAAGCAACCTAATTTATACAGTATTGTAGAAGGACATTTTGATTCTTTTTTTGTTGATTGGGCAAAACAGGTAAAGGAAGTTAATGGAACGGTTTTGCTTCGTATACTTCATGAATTCAACGGCGATTGGTATCCCTGGTGTATTGTGAACAATGATCGTAATCCGGAGCTTTTTATTGAGGCGTTCCGGCACATTCATGATATTTTTAAAAAAGAAAAAGTGGATAACGTGAAATTTATCTGGTGTCCGAACTCAATGTCACTGCCGCAGGAAAGCTGGAACTACATTATGGATGCTTATCCCGGTGATGAGTACGTTGATTTTGTTGGTTTGGATATTTATAATGGAGCCGGTAAATCGCTAACGTGGAGATCATTTCGGAAAGAAGGTATTGAAGTTTATTATACAGTGACAAAACTATTAAAGAACAAACCCATTATAATTTGTGAAACTGCTTCGCGTGAGCGAACATTGTCTGAACCAAAAAACGCGCAAAACAAAGCTGAATGGATAGAGCAGATGGCAGACGCTTTGCAAACGGATATGTCGCAATTCAGATTACTTACCTGGTTCAATGAAAAAGAAACTTTCAGAATAAATTCTTCCTTATCATCAAAGAATGCGTTTATAAAATATATTGTCAAGTGCAGTTATTTTAAATCCGGGACAAATAATATTTCCAGTTTAATAAGGAAGTAATTTATTTATGGAATTTTTGAAACACATTAGGCACATTAGGTTTTTCCTCCTGGATATAAGGTCTCAATCCATAATTATTGTCGCGAAGCAATGTTGTGGACACAAAGTGCGCAAAGTGGCGCAATGGGCACAAAGAATTTTTTTCCGACTCCGCGCTCTCCGCGTGAAACAATGTTGTGGACACAAAGAACGCGAAGGACCGCAATGAGCACAGAAGATTTGAAACTCCGCGCTCTCCGCGCGAAACAATGTTACTGACACAAAGTACGCGTAGGAGCGTAATGAGCACAAAGAATTTGAAACTCCGCGCTCTCCGCGTGAAACACGTACAAAACTCCGCCTACTCGCCACTCCGCGCGAAACAAAAAAAAGTCCGCAGCCATAAAGGCACACGGACTCTTTTTCCCCCCAACCAATTTTTCTATTATTATACTTTTATCAGCTTCTGATTAAAAATTTTTCCATTAACGTTTAGCTTGATAAAGTAGATACCTGCTTCCAGTGATGATGTGTTCAACGTATATTGGAATATCGTGTTTGAATGTGTCCCTTCAAATACAGGTTGAATCAGTTCACCAAGCGCATTGTATAATTCCAACTCAATTTTAGAATTGTTCGCATGATCGTAAACAATGGTTACTCCATCTGTAAACGGATTTGGAAAAACATGCATTGGCTCTGCTTCAGTTTCTGCTACAGCGAGATTGCAACTGCCAGGCAGGTGATCATCCATCCACGACAGGCGCTGCGCTACCCAATACTTCAAAGCGTCAATTTCCTCTTCGTAATTTTCTTCAGCTGTAGTTGCTGGCGGAACCACTGATCCCATTATCGGCCATTTTTGAAAATTTCTCTCCTGTGATTCATCTAGATATATTTCCATGGAATCGATGTAAGCAAAAAGGAAACTTGCATCAAGCACTGTATTTCTCAATGTTTGCCATCTGCACTGCACATCATTTTCAAAGAATGGATCATCCATTAATTCTTCCCACCAGAAAGGAATAAAGTTTTGACTATACGTTTGACCATATTGCCACCAATATGGATTGTTACCACCGCTGTATCCGCAATTGCCCCAGGCAATATCATAATCCCACACCGGGCCGGCGTGAAGTTTGCCTCCTTTGGAATCTCTGTCCTTATAAAAATAACTGCTTACTCTGTAACCATCTACATTACGGGAAAGTTCCGTATGAATAAACATATCCGCGAACGAAACAACATCAATATATTTTCTGTATCCTGTATCGAGATTTGCGTAGTACCAGCTGTCCATCACGTCTTCAAATTTACTGATGTAATCACGGATATATTGCTTTTGCACCGGAGCCATTTCAGCGGGATTTGGATAATGGTAGATCCAGAAGTTCGTTGAAT
>CBIHPU010000328.1:0-4884 GCA_966211935.1 uncultured bacterium
GTTAAAGATCCTGGGTTATTGATAAATTTATATGCTTTGTTTTGTTTAACGACGGAAAACTGAATTTCATCTGAATAAACTGAGCTCACGAGGCAAAAAAATTATTATTTTGTGGTCTTTTTAGAACAAGAACCTGAGACCCCGTCCACTGCATATTTTAATTTTATTTTTTGTTCTCATACTGGCTTCGTGCGGGCAAATTGGAAAAGGTTTGTCTGAAGGAGAAATAGAGTACGAAGCGATCCCTGTTGATTCGGATAATCCTATGGCCGGTGTTGCCCCATCAAAAATGACTTTAAAGTTTAAACAGGATAAGTTCGCCGTGGAGATGAGCACTATGGGAGTATTTACAACAACCTTCATAACAGATCCGCAGACAAAGACATTAACGCAAATGGTTCGCGTGTGGGATGATAAAATGGCCTGCGTTGAAAATGAAAATGATATTATCAAAGAACTGGAAGATTATAAACTCACGTTCGAATACACGAAAGAAACAAAGGAAATTGCAGGATTCAAATGCAAGAAAGCTATTGCTACGAAAGTGAACGATCCGTCTCAGAAATTTGATGTGTGGTATACCGAAGAGATCAATGTAAAGAGCCCGAATTTTTCAAATCCATATGGTGAGATCAAAGGAATGCTGATGGAATACCGGCTTCAAAAATTTGATCTTGAACTGACTTTCAAAGCAATATCTGTTACCGATGAGAAAATTCCGGCAGAAACTTTTTCCCTGCCTGCATACTATAATATAGTTACTGTTGATTCGATGAAAAGCTTTTTCAAGCATATACAATAAGTATAAGCGGTAAGCTATGGCATGGAAATTGATTTAATTTTGTCCTATTAAAATCTGATTAAACTAAAACCAAATGAAAAAAGTAATCCTCTCCGTATCCCTGGCTGCAATGGCTGTCTTTGCCGCGTTTACCGGGACAGCACAAATTAAAGAAGGTTCTATCACTTACAGCATGACAATTGAAGGTTTGCCTCCTGAGCAGGCGGCTATGATGCAGGGTATGGAATTGAAAACTTATTTTAAGAATGGAAAAGCGTGTCAGGAAATGACTTCTGCATTCGTTAATACAACAACAGTAACTGATGGTAAAGGCGGTGCAATTACACTTATGGATCAAATGGGCCAGAAAATTTATTTCAAGGTAAAGCCTGAAGATGTGAAGAAGAAAGAGAAAGGCGAAGAACCAAAGATCACTTACGTTGATGAAAAGAAAACTATTGCAGGCTATGAGTGCAAAAAAGCTATCGTAGAGTCTAAAGACGAAAAAGGCAATGTTAATACTGCTACAGTTTGGTATACTGATAAAATTGCTCCGGTTGAAACTGGTGGCAGCAGAGGCGGACAGTTCAAAGGTTTAAAAGGAGTGCCGCTCGAATTCGAAATGCCACAAGGCGGAATGGTTATTAAATTCTCTGCAACAAACTTTTCATCAGCATCTGTACCAGATTCAAAATTCGAAGTTTCTACTGAAGGTTATACTGAAATGAATCCTGAAGACATGAAAAACATGGGCGGAGGACAATAATCTTCTTTGTTATAACAATATTAAATTATCCCTGGCAAATGCCGGGGATTTTTTTTAGAAATTATTTTGTCCAGATAACTGTGATGGCCGCGCTTAAAGAATTTTTACTTTTCTTATCTCCAACATAAAAAATGCAGGTGTATTGTTCTCCTTTTGCAGGTTCTTCCGTAAAATTGAAATTCAATGCAAGTTGTTCTTTTGCATCCGCTTCATTAAGGCCTCCCTTTTCATTGTCAGCTTTAAAAAGATCAGGAAAATCAAGTACAACCCTTCCCTGTGAATCTTTAATAGTGACACGTGCGTCAGGAAAAACTTTTCCTTTCACATTTGTAAATCCGCTTAAATTATTGAACACACAATAAAGTTTCTCAGGATTCTTCAATGTCTGTGAAGTGACAACCTGGTTGCCCGGCATCGTAATAAACACAGGTCCGTCGCTTTTTATTCCCTTTTCAGTATAAGTACTTATCGGTAACAAACGGGAAGTAAATTTAAACGAGCCGCTTATTTCTGCTGGTCCGTTCTTATCATCCACAAAAAAAACTGCGGTGTATTCTTCTTTTAATTTCATTGGTGATGCAACCCGGACCATCAGATCGAGTGACGCAGTGATTTTATCTTCCGGCAGACCTCCTGTTTTATTCTCTTCTTTAAAAACATCCGGGTTTTCAAGGATTATTTTTCCGGTTTTGTCTTTGATTTTGATACTTACAGCAAGCAGAACTTTTCCTTTAACGGATTTAAGACCATTTAATTTTATCATGCGAAGCGTCATTATGCTACCGTAATAGGCTATGGGCTCATCCGACTTTCGTTCATTAACGGTGTACTTGTATTCCTGAACAGTAATGGATTTTGTGTTCACACTTAAGCCCTTTAGCTGCTGAGCATTCAGAGCGTGGCAGAACAAAATAAAAAATAAGGATGCGATGAATTTTACCATAACTAAAATGTGTTTGGTGAATATACTTCTTTTGTGTTTTATACCCGCAGTCAATCGTGTCATTTGTATTCCCGCATATTAACATTTGCTCATAATTTCCTGGTTCTATTCCTGTTTTGATTCAGAGATAAAATTCTACCTTAGCGCAAATTTTTACAATGGAAACAGCAACAGAACTCAAGCACACCGCGCTATCACAAAAACACATTTCACTTGGAGCGAAAATGGTTCCTTTCGCCGGATACTTAATGCCTGTTAGTTATACAGGAGTTAACGATGAACACAATGTTGTAAGAAATGCAGTAGGTGTTTTCGATGTGAGTCATATGGGTGAGTTTCGTTTGAAAGGTCCGGGAGCGCTGGATCTGATTCAACGTGTAACAAGCAATGACGCTTCAAAACTCGTAGACGGAAAAGTTCAGTATAGCTGTCTGCCAAATGAAAAAGGTGGAATTGTTGATGATCTTTTGGTTTACCGAATTAAGCAGGATGAATATTTTTTGGTTGTTAATGCCAGCAACATCGAAAAAGACTGGAATTGGATTAAAAAATACAATACGGGTGGTGTTCAGATGGAAAATGTTTCCGACCAGTTGAGCCTTCTTGCAGTGCAGGGCCCTGGAGCTGTGCAGGTATTGCAAAAGTTAACAAGCGTTGATCTAAGCAAGATTGAATATTATGCGTTTACTATTGGGAAATTTGCGGGAATTGAAAATGTGATAATCAGTAACACTGGTTATACTGGTGCAGGTGGATTTGAATTGTATTTTGAAAACGCCGTTGCAGAAAAAATGTGGGATGCGATTATGGAAGCAGGAAAAGACGCGGGCATTAAGCCAGCAGGACTCGCGTCGCGTGACACATTGAGACTGGAAATGGGTTTCTGCTTATATGGAAATGATATTGATGATACAACTTCTCCAATTGAAGCTGGTCTTGGCTGGATCACCAAATTCACAAAAGAGTTTACAAATTCAAAGGCGTTGCTGGAACAAAAAGAAAAAGGTGTCAGCCGCAAATTAGTAGGATTTGAATTAGTTGACAGAGGAATTCCAAGACACGATTATATTATCACAGACGCGTCAGGAAAACAGATTGGAAAAGTTACCAGCGGAACACAATCGCCAACATTGAACAAGGCAATTGGGATGGGTTATGTTGAAACAGCTTATTCAAAACCTGATACAGAAATTTTCATCGTTATCCGCGACAAGCAGGTGAAGGCCCGAGTAGTAAAAATTCCTTTTCTGAAAAAGTGATAATCGGTTTATGGACCTGAAAGGGAAGTTGAAACTGGATGCGTGTTTTTCACCATATCTCTATAATATTTACAGGGACGACGAAAGCATTGTAGTCATCATTGATATTTTTCGCGCTACATCTGCCATTTGCGTGGCTTTTCATCACGGCGCGGATAAAATGATTCCTGTTGCCACCATTGAAGAAGCGAAAGAGTACAAACGCCAGGGATTTCTTGCGGGTGCCGAACGCGACGCCTTGAAAGTGGAAGGTTTTGATTTTGGTAATTCACCATACGATTATATGGGTGATCATGTAAAAGGAAAAACTATCGCGCTTACTACAACTAACGGGACACAGGCCATCTACGCCGCTAAAGACGCTTATAAAGTTGTTATCGGTTCGTTTTTGAATATAGACGCTTTGTGTGACTGGATAGTTAAACAGGATAGAAACGTTACGCTCTTGTGCAGCGGTTGGAAAAACAAATTCAACCTGGAAGATGCATTGTTTGCCGGAGCTGTAACAGATGAGATATTGAAACGCAGCAGTGATTATAAATTAGGCGATGGATGCCTGGCGTTACGTTACCTTTACCAGATAGGAAAAGAAAATCCAGTAAAGTTTCTTAATTACGCCTCACATAAAGAGCGTCTTGCAAAACTTAATCTTAAACGCGATATCCGTTTCTGTCTTACACTGAATTACACTAAAGTGGTTCCTGTTCTCGATGGGAAATATCTGGTGAAGTTGCATACTTAGAGCGCTATCGGTTATTGGGATACTCGTTTATCCAGTTAAATCCTCTGCTTAATAAAGGCGAAGCCAGGATATTTTTTCTTCTTGAAATGATACTGATCGTATCACTCTTGTTCGATCCACTCATTGTAAGCTCGTCATCTTTAACACTGCAGAAAAAGTTGTATTCTATTGTAGTGTCCGCAAATGATTTTAAAGTAATCTTCCTTACCTCAAGCGAATCGTGTAGCATCTCGAAAGGAAAGGTTTGATCTGACATTGTAGTGATATGGGCGAAGCCTGGACTCTCAATAATAATTTTCTTCCATTGCGAGCTGTCGTTTAAAATTAAGGGAATTGTATCGTGGTTTTTAACGAATTGTTTGATTACATAGATTCCTTTTAATGGGTCAGGAG
>CBIHPU010000329.1:0-4852 GCA_966211935.1 uncultured bacterium
TCTTATTACCATGTGCCCGGCTGGGAAAGAATTTATACCCGCTTTGATTATGAAGAAGTGGAGATAGCTTTCTTTTTTATCATCGGATCGCTGACTATTTTAAATCGTCTTGCATTTATAATCTGGATGTTTTTTTCTTATAGAAACCTTCAGCATTCAGGATTTTGTAAAACACGTCAGCCTGCATTTATGGTTTTGTTTTGGTTTATAATTCCGGGTGCAAACTTTATTTTCCCGCCGGTTTTATTAACGGAATTGTGGACCCAAAATAACAGGATGGTGGCGTTGATCAGGTCAGAGGCGTTCAATGAAGACAAGACTTTGCCTGTTGTATACAGTGTTTTAAGTATTTTTCTTTTTTTGGTCAACTGTGTCGCTATACCTTTGTCGTTAAACTACAACAGGTTTCCGGCTCACATTTATTATTTGCCCTGCGCGTTGATAATTGTGACGTGTATTACAACGCTGCTTTTTTTACGGAAAATTCAGGCGATGGAAGTGGAGATCAAAAAAGTTCTGACAACGAACTAAACAGCTATTTCTTTTTTGTAGGATTTCCGCAGTTGCTGCATTTTGGGAAGATCATATAATCGAAATCGGGAAGATCAACCAGGTGTCCATCAGGTTCAGTACCTTTTACTTTGGTAAACCAGACTTTTGTGGCGGTCTTTAACTCTTTTAGTTTTTTGATCATTTCAGGAGTCAGTTTATTGTTGGGAGAAAAATAGCGATAAATTTTTCCTTTGATCTTTATGTGAAGTTCGAAAGCTGCAATCGATTCTTCTTTCGGATTACCATATCTGTCAACCGCGATTACTTTGTATTGTGTTTCGTCGTATTCCGCTTTTTTAAGCAATTGCTGCTTGCGTACTTTTATTGTCGGCGTATCGCCTGTCTGCGCTGTTATTACGGATGATGAGAAAATAAAAAGTGAAAGTAAAAGCCGGTAAAATTGTTTCATTGCTTCGGGAAACTATTGACAGTTAAAGTAAAAAAAATCTTTTTCTTTTTTATAATTTAGGTTTGAATCCGCCAACCAGAATATCATCCACCTGTTGCAGGTCACCTCGCCAATCACTCATTATGGTGTTGATGGTTTTCTTTTGCTGCTCCATCGGTTGAGACGAATGACGAACCAGTTCCTCTTTAAATTGTTTGTATTTGAATTTCTTGCCCTGTTTTCCCCCGAACTGATCCGCATAACCATCACTGAAAAGATAAATTATATCCCCAGGTTCAAGTGTCAGCTTCATTTTTGTAAACGGCTTTTCGTTTTCCAGGAATTTTCCCACAGGCATTTTATCGCCCTTAAATTCTATCATCTCCTTATTCCTGCATAACCATAACGGATTATTCGCGCACGCGAAGCTGATTTCGTTTTTCTTATTTTTATCAATACAAAACAGCACGCAGTCCATGCCGTCTTTCACGTCTTTTCCAACTGTGCTGTCCTGATTCAATACAGCAACAATTTCCTTTCTTACGTCATTTAATATTTCGTGGGGCTCAATAATATTTTTCTGGGTGATAGTTTCTGAAAGTTTGGAAATATTCAACAAACTCATAAACGCGCCCGGCACTCCGTGTCCAGTACAATCGGCCAGAATAAAATAAAACCGCCCCTGGTGTTCTGTGGCCCAGTAGAAGTCTCCGCTTACTATGTCTCTTGGTTTATACAAAACAAAATGCTCTTCAAAATTTTGCGTGAGCAGTTTGTCTGATGCAAGTAAAGCCGATTGAATTCTTTTGGCGTAGGTTATACTGTCAATGATCTCTTTGTTTTTTTCTTCCACCTCAAACTTTTGTTTTTCAATTACAGTATTTTGTTTTTTTATGAGCTTGAAACGATTGAATAGCACTATCAGAAATCCTGTAAGCATCAGCGCGAAAAGTCCCGCGAAAACAATAATATAAAGTTGTCTCTTTTCTTTTTCAGCTGCTATAACTTTTTGTCTTTGCTGCTCAGCTTTCATTTCAGTTTCTTTCTTTTCAAACGCGTAGCTCATCTCTTTTTCGGTAAGCTTTTTTATATTCTCAATATTGTTTAATGAATCTCTGAGTTCAATGTAACGGATCAGGTGGGCGTTTGCTTCTTCAAATTTTTTCTTTTTTTTCAAAATGTCATACAGGTTTTTTTCAAGATGCTTCTGCGTGTAAAGGCTGCAATATTTCCCGTTTTCCAACGCAAGACGGGAATACTTTTCTGCTTCATTTAAATTACCGTCTTCGTCATATAATGTGGCAAGATGATTATATGAAGTTGCCAGTCCTTCATAATCTCCTGTGGGTTTTCGTAATTCAATTCCCTTGTTTATATAAAAGAGTGCGCTGTCTATTTGCCGCATCGTTTGAAACGCGCTTCCTATATTGTCGTATCCCATCGCCACGCCATATTCATCGTTTAGAATTGCTTTCAGGTTTAACGCACGTTTATAATATTCAAGCGCTTTTGAAGGCATGTTGATTTTTCCGTTGTAATAACTGCCCATGTTATTATAACACGCTGCCAGCAACTTCAATTGTTTTACGGAATCGATCAATGTCAGCGCCTTTTGGTAATAGCTGATAGCTTTATCGGCCTCTCCATGACTATTAAACAAAATCCCTGTATTCATCGCTATCATGGCCATACCGGCGTTATCATTCAGTTCTTTTGCTATACGGTCCGCATTCTGGTAGCTCTCAAGTGAAGCAGGCAATTGGCCCTTGTCAGAAAGTAAAAGTCCCAGGTGATTATATAACGTAAAAAGCGAGCTTTTTCGGTTACATTTTTTAATCAAATCAATCGCCTCTCTCACATTGTTCTCCGCTTCATTTTGTTTTCCCGATAGCATTTGAACCCTGGATTTTGCTGACAGGATCCTTGCTTGAATAAAAAGGAAATTACAGTCATTTTTCTTTTCAGGGAAAAGATCCATCAGTTGCTGAGCCGCTTTCAATTGTTCAATAGCCTGAGCAGGTGATTTTCGAAGTGTAAAATAGCTATGCTCTACGATAATATTGATCTTGTCTGTATCATGCTTTGCATTCTTCAGCCTTATATTAACAGAATCTGGAAAAACGCTGGCTATAATAAAATGTGGTAGGAGCGTAAACAGTAATAAATATAAATGGAGCCTCATGTAACTATAAAATTATGAAACTTGCGTCACATTAGTACCACTTTATATTTCTCCGCCATCTTTTTTAACTGATCATCCGGAATTGAATGAATATTGGCGCCTGAATGGCGTTTTTCAACCGTTGCAACAAATATTCTGTATCCAAAATCTTTTGCCAGCTTAAAATAAGGTTCCAGTTCCCATTCCAACGTAAAAGTGTTGTGCACAAATATTTTTTCGGCTCCTTCCTGCATTGCTTTTCGTGTATTCGTCTCGCACTCCTTATAAGCAAGGTGGTTTTTTGAAAAGTCAAACCGGTATTCTCCGTTTGTCTTGTCAGTGAAATAATCATCAACCGAAAAAACAGGAAATTTATCACCCGCAAGCAAGTGAGCGAGAGTTGACTTTCCGGCGCCTGGAAGTCCTCTTAATAATATAAGGTTTTTCACATCGATTTATTCTGATTTGAAATTATAAAAAATAATCGTCAGGATAATTGTCATACCTGCATTTGATTTTGATATGAATGAATTTATTTTTTTCTAAGAATGAAATATTTTTTTCAAAACGGGATTCATTTTTCTGACTTTGAAAATAACGCGCTTAAATATCAATACATTAAGAGGCGTGTAAAAAATGGTACTCGCTTTGATTCGGGAAGTAGAAATTATATTGTCCGTATTTAATTAATCACACTTTAATGGAAACGACTAACATCCAAAATAAAACGGTACTGGAAAGGCGGGAGCTGGAAGAGAGAAGGCTGGAGTCGCAACACAGTGCCATCGAAAGAAGGATCAGCGCAGTTATGGGATTTACCCTTGCCGGAATGCTGATCTTCTATTTTTTAATTATGAAGTTATTTGGATTGGAGGTCAATCTTAATTTCAGATACCTTAATGCTATATTCTATGTAATCGCGTTGGTGCTTGCTTTCAGGTCTTTTAACAGAAGAACCGGCACACGCGTTAAATATTTTCAGGGATTAAAAATGGGTATTGTGATCTGTTTTATCGGCGCTGCTATTTTCTCGGTATTTATGGGCATTTACCTGGCGCTCGACAATGAATTTATGAGCTATGTACAGCGAAGTATAGAATATGGAACATTTGCTACTCCGCTTTTAACCGCTTTCGCAATATTTACCGAAGGGCTTGTTGGAGGCGCTGTAACCGCTTTTGTGATCATTCCTTTTTTCAAAGAAAAATAATATTTCGAAATGTTTCTACTGTCATTCTCTGTTTGTGAAGGTTGGTTGGGGAGTTAGATCTTAGGAGCTGACGGGCATTTCGGAAAAGAGAATTTCTGTAAAGAGAAATTCTCTTTTTTTATTCATTAACTTATTAAAACGACTTCCGACTCCAGTGGTTGCTTTTCAGTTGGATGATATTTGTGCCTTGTCTCAACTGTAAAATAAAATGTTGTTCCGTTTCCTGGTTGTGATTCCGCCCAGATTTTCCCTCCGTGTCGTTCAATAATTTTTTTACAAATTGTAAGTCCAATGCCCGTGCCCGGATATTTGTCGCGTGTGTGAAGTCGCTGAAAGATCACGAATATTTTATCAAGAAATTTATTTTCTATTCCTATCCCGTTGTCTTTAACTGAGACAAGCCAGCCGGTTTGAGTTTCCTCGGCATTGATAATTATTTCGGGCGTAACATCGGACCTGTATTTTAGCGCGTTGTCAATGATATTTTGAAATAATTGAATTAACTGGCTCGTGTCTGCAAATAAGTTTCGGACTCCTGGAT
>CBIHPU010000330.1:0-4851 GCA_966211935.1 uncultured bacterium
TTTTCTTCTCCCCTTACAATCACGTGCCCGGCACGATTCTCCACACACCAGAATTCCCAACAAAAGCAATAATACAATGGTCCTGATATAATTTTTCATACAAAAAAAATCCTTCCGCCCGTTAAAGCGGAAGGCTCATTTAAATTTAAGAATTACTTAGTCCTACCTCAGCGATTCTGTCACCCTGGTACTGACCCGATTTTAATTTATGTTCAATTGATGAGAAACTTTTAATTGTATACTCAACATCATCCAGCGTATGCACCGCAGTAGGAATAAGACGCAGAATGATAACACCTTTTGGAACTACAGGATAAACAACCATTGAACAGAAAATATTGAAATTTTCTCTCAGGTCAACTATCATGTTTGTTGCTTCCGGAATTGACCCGTTCAGGAAAACAGGCGTAACCGGTGAATTTGTGTTTCCGATATTGAATCCTGCTTTTTTTAATCCATCCTGTAAAGCACGAACATTTTTCCAGAGCTGTTCTTTGAGCTGAGGCTGTGTACGCATCAGCTGAAGACGCTTTAATGCACCAATTACGATTGGCATTGGCAATGCTTTCGCGAAGATTTGTGAACGCATGTTGTAACGAAGATATTCAACCACATGCTCATCGCTAGAAATGAATCCGCCTATAAGCGCGAAGGATTTTGCGAATGTTCCGAAGTAAATATCTATACCGTCCTGTACGCCCTGCTCTTCTCCTGTACCTGCACCTGTCGGACCCATTGTTCCGATTCCGTGAGCATCATCAACAAAAAGACGGAACTTGAATTTTTTCTTCAGCTCGACAATTTCTTTCAGTTTACCCTGGTCGCCGCTCATTCCGAAAACTCCTTCGGTAAGCAATAAAATTGAACCGCCATTTTCTTCTGCAAGTTTAGTTGCGCGTTCCAGCTGCTTTTCACAATCAGCAATATCATTATGCTTGAAAACATAACGTTTTCCCATATGGAGACGAACGCCATCAAGAATACAGGCGTGGCATTCCGCATCATATACAATAACATCGTGGCGGTCAACAAGACAATCTATGGCACTCACCATTGCCTGGTAACCGTAATTACAAAGAATCGTATCCTGCTTTTTTACATAATCAGAAAGTTCCGCTTCAAGCTGCTCATGGTAATTACTGTTACCACTCATCATGCGCGCACCCATAGGATATGCAAGGCCAAAGTTTTTTGCCGCTTCCTCGTCTGTCTTTCTCACTTCCGGGTGGTTAGCCAGTCCAAGATAATTGTTCAGGCTCCAGTTGAGTCTTTCTTTACCTCTGAAAAGCATGCGGGGAGCGATGTCACCCTCAAGCTTTGGGAAAGTAAAATACCCGTGCGATTCTTTTGAATGCTGTCCAATAGGCCCACGGTTGCTTTTGATTTTTTCGAAGAGATCTTTCATGAAAATGGAATGAATTGTAAAGCGCCAAATTTAAGGATTCTCAGCAATTAATTAAAGCCTAAGTTTTAACAAACTACCGACCGAAAAGCACTTAAAATCGACGTTTCCAACTAATATTACAATTCCTTCTGCAATTCAGGAAAAAAGTACAAACAAAAACAGGAGCGATAGCGCTGCTACCGCGGCCTGATAAAAAAACAATGTTCTTGATTTCATAACCACTAACAATAACGCAGTGGCGCGTAAAAGATTACTTAAAATATGATAAAAAAACTGAGATTAAAATTCGCTCTTGAAATAGAATTTAATATCCGGATTTTTTTCCTGCGCCATTTGCAGTAGCCAGGCCGACTCAGCCAGAAAAACGGGACGTTCCTCTTTATCATACGCAATATAATTCGCCTTGTCTTCCAGAAACGCCTGAAGTTTCTTTTTATCATCGCAATCTATCCAGCATGCCTTATGCATATTGTACTGCTCAAACATACAGCTTGCATTGTACTCAGCCTTCAACCTGAACTGAATAACTTCAAACTGCAGAGCGCCAACAGTTCCGAGAATTTTTCTTCCATCAACTTTTCTTGTGAACAACTGCGCCACTCCTTCATCTGTAAGCTGCTCCAAACCCTTTTGAAGTTGTTTGGATTTCATCGGGTCGGTATTCACAACGAAACGAAACAACTCCGGAGAAAAACTTGGAATTCCCTTGAAACTGAATTTCGCTCCGTCAGTCATCGTATCCCCTATCTTGAAATTTCCGGCATCATACAAGCCTATAATATCTCCCGGATAGGCTTCATCAATCACTGATTTATCCTGCGCCATAAAAGCTGTTGGATTGGAAAATCGCAGCGCTTTATCTGAACGCACATGATGGTAATATTTGTTACGTTCAAATCTTCCTGAACAGATCCTTAAAAACGCGATCCTGTCTCTGTGCTTCGGATCAAGGTTGGCATGGATCTTAAAAATAAAACCGGAAAATTTATTATCGAAAGGATTTACATCGCTATTGTCGGTATGTCTTGTCAACGGATATGGAGCGATCTGAACAAAACAATCGAGCAGTTCCTGAACGCCGAAGTTGTTCACTGCGCTTCCAAAGAAAACCGGACAAATATTTCCTTCCAGGTAATCCTGCGCCTTGAATTGAGGATAAACGTTTTCAATGATCTCCACATCTTCACGCAACTTCTTTGAAAAATCTTCGCTCAGATATTTTTCGAGTGTGCCGTCAGCCAGATCTTTTATTTCAACGCGCTCATCATCCACAACCTGTTTATTATCTCCGTAAAACAGATTAAGCTTCTTCTCAAATAAATTGTAAACGCCTTTAAAGGATTTACCAATACCAATCGGCCATGATAAAGGACGCACTTTGATTTTCAGTTCCTTTTCAATTTCATCCAGCAGATCAAAAGCGTCACGACCTTCACGATCCATTTTATTGATGAATACAATTACCGGTGTGTTTCGCATGCGACAAACTTCAAGCAACTTTCTTGTCTGCGGCTCAACTCCCTTTACACAATCGATCACCATTATTGCGCTGTCAACAGCGGTAAGCGTGCGGTAAGTATCCTCGGCAAAATCTTCGTGACCGGGTGTATCAAGAATATTCACTTTATACCCGCGGTATTCAAATGCCATAACGGAAGTAGCGACAGAAATACCTCTCTGGCGCTCGATCTCCATAAAGTCGGAGGTTGTATGTTTCTTTATCTTGTTCGACTTGACCGCGCCCGCAACCTGGATAGCACCACCAAACAGCAGCAGCTTTTCAGTAAGCGTAGTTTTACCCGCGTCGGGGTGCGCAATAATTCCAAACGTCTTTCTTCTTTTTACTTCCTCTTCAAATGTCATGTGGGTTCAGTTCCTAATACTTATTCAATCAAATTAATTTCCTGCGTTCATAAAAATAAAAAGCCTCCGTAAAAGTGACGGAGGCTTTTTATATGTAATTAAATTACTCTGTAATTATTACAAGGTATTTGCTTGCGCTCCAGAATTCTTCAGCGTTTGTGATCACCAATTTCTCAACAGGCTTTTCGCCAACAATTTTATATGAAGAAGATGGATGAGTTGTCAATACTTTTGCCTTCTTTGCGCCTACAGGAATTTCAGTAAGCTGTGATATATCCACTTTAGTGAAATAATCCTTATTGAAATCTGTTTTCAGCGTTGTTGTTTTACCCATTCCCAATACTCCACCTTCTTTTGTGGTTACACCTTTTTCTTTCAGCTCCTTACCTGTTCCAATGCAATAATAAGCCGTGTTCAACTTTTCAGTTTTCACTTCAGACTCTTCTTCAATTGCTATATAATTTGCCTCAATGTTACCAAGTTCGATATTCAAACTCTCAATTTTGTTTTTCAACGTAACAATTTCAGCGTCCTTCTCGTCAATCTGACGCTGTAGATTCGCGATCAGCTGCTCAAGACCTTCAATCTTTACATTTGATTGCTTCAGCTTTTTATTCAGCGAAGCTACGCGTGCCTTGTTCTTACCAAGTAATTCGTAAATAGCTGAGATGTCCTCTTTAATTTGCTCTTCCTTGCTTTTTACATCGGTACCGGAAGTTTCACCGGTAACAATTTTCTCCTTCGCTTTAATTTCATCCAGATTAGTGGATATTTCATTAAACGCAGTAACAAATTCCTGGATGGCTTCTTCCTTTTCAGCAATAGTGTTATCGCGGTTACCGATCTCAGTAGCCAGGCTGTCCTTTACAGGATCTCTTTCTTCTGTTGCTGGTCCGCAGGACGTAAAGAACAAAGCTGACGAAGTCAGAACTGCAATTATAAACGCGTTAATAGTTTTCATGTTTTACGGTTTGTTAAAATCAGGCCAAAAGTAAGATATATGCCCATTAAAAGAAAAAAAGCTTAACAAAAATTAGGCGCAGTATAACTTTTGCACGGATTTTGTTCAGAAGAGGCTGTTTTGGTATATTTGAGATAACGAAATCATTGAAAAAATGAAAAAAACTATTCTTCTGTTAATCGCCTGCTTTACAACAGTAGTGCTGAGCGCTGCCGATAATAAAGAAAAAGCCTCCGCCCTGACCAAAAATATTGAAAAAGAGCTGGGGCTTAACGAGGAGCAGAAAACCAAGGTCTACAATTTATTGTTATCGAAATTTGAAGCGATTGAAGGTTACAGTAAAAAAGCCGTTCTTACAGAACAGGAAAAAAATGCCCTTATGATTGAAAAGCGCAAGTTTATTACTGAGATAAGGGCAATTCTAACCGAAGAACAATATAAAAAATGGCATGGCTTAAGAAACGAGCAGCTGCAGAAAATGAAAAATGGCGAAAATGTTGAGAATCCTGTTATTGATAAGGAACTCGAATTAATGCTCCACAATAAATAAGCTGCTGAAAAAAATGTTTTGAAGGCTGCCGTCTGGTGGCCTTTTTTATTTTGAACTGAAAGCTAAAAATCT
>CBIHPU010000331.1:0-4829 GCA_966211935.1 uncultured bacterium
CACCCGCATGCCTGATCGATGGCATATCGTTTTCTGATCGATGAACTAAAAAAACTTTATATGAAAACGAAAACTTTACTATCGATTATTTCCATTCACTTTGTGTTTGCAGTTTACGCACAATGGACATCCAATGGCCCATATGGCGGACCTTCCCACGCTGTTACTAAGTTGTCGACCAATTATTTTATTGGAACTGACAACGGAGTATTTATGTCCAGTGATCAGGGACAAAACTGGTCAGGTGCCGGCGCCGCGCTTAAAGGCAAATGGGTTTCAAGTCTTGAGGTGTGTGACACCACTCTTTTTGCAGGCGTAAATTATTTTGGTGTTTACAAATCAACGAACAATGGCGCAAGCTGGACACAGATAAACACAGGCATTAATGATGTAAGTTTCAACTTTCTTTTTTGTTCTTCAGGCGGACTTTATAATTCAACACCTGACGGAACCTATTTTTCTTCGAACGGAGGTAACAACTGGACACTTGCGAATAACGGCATTCCTTCAACATATATAATTTATTCCTACGCAGAATCCGGCAGTACTGTGTATGGCGGCACTTATGGAATGGGATTATACAAGACCACAAATAATGGCGCAAACTGGGTTTCCGTTGGTGGTGGATTTCCTGCAAATTCTTTTGTCTATGCTTTGCTGTCTAATGGTACTACGCTATATGCGGGAACAAATTCAGGGGTATATAAATCAACTGACGGAGGAGTAACCTGGGTTTCTTCCAATACAGGATTTCCTTCCGGCATGTGGGCGAATTCTTTTGCAATGTCAGGATCTAATATTTACGCGGGAACATATTCAGAAGGAATTTTAAAATCCACAGATGCAGGCGCAACCTGGACTATTGTGAATACAGGAATTCCTGATCTGCCTTTTAATACAGGATTGCCGCACAATTATCCTCCTGTAAGAGGACTGTTTGCTGAAAACGGAACAGTAATAGCTGCAACATTTGATGGAATTTACAGGACAGTTAACCAGGCTGCAAGCTGGACTGAATCAAACAACGGAATACGCGCCGCAGATCTTACATGGATAACAGCGAACAGCTCTGTAGTTTTAGCCGCATCAGAATTTACCGGAATATTTTCTTCAACCGATAACGGGAATACGTGGACACGCTCAAACAATGGACTTGAAGGTTACGGAATTATTACAGTGGACGCGTCAGAGGATGCTGCATTTGCAGGCGTGCAAAATGAAAAAGCTTTTGTGAGTACAGACAATGGAGTTTCCTGGGCGAACGCCTCGACTGGCTTACCAAGTAATCCGAAAATGTTTCAACAGGATACCGGAAAAGTTTTGACAATAACGCAGGGAGCGCAGTTTGTTAGTCCCGGGTTATTTGAAACAACAAACAACGGAACCAACTGGACACAAATCCCAACTAACTTCCAGGTTTATCCAGTGTTGAACGCGCTGGCTTTTGAAGACAATGACATCTATATCGCTTCAGATTCGGGAAGAGTTTTTTATACAAATAATAACGGTACTTCGTGGACCGACATTGGTGGTAACCTTCCTAATGGTTATGTTTTCACTTTGTTTTTAGATGGAAATACTTTGTATGCCGGAACTACAGGTGGCCTTTATAAAACAACAAGTAACGGCACAACGTGGACGTTGATGAGTGGAATTCCAGTTGATACGGTGAACGATGTTATAGAAGCCGCAGGATTCATTTACGCGTCATCTCCGGGAAATGGAATATACGTTTCAAATAACGGAGGAACGAGCTGGACCGCCACCAACGGTGGACTAGATACTTTATCTGTTGTTAAGCTGGCGAGTGATGGTACTTATATTTATGCAGCAACACGTAACGGTGTTTATAGCATGGTCATTCCTACAGGAATAAAATCGGAGCACCAAAATTCATTTGTAAATATTTTTCCTAATCCATCCAATGGTTCTTTTACAGTTTCATCTCCTGAAGGGGAAAATTGCTTAGTTGAAGTCAGCTCGCTGACAGGACAAATACTTTTCAAGGAAAAAACTGCAGGCGGTAATAAAAATATCGAACTCAAAAATATTTCTAAAGGAATTTATATTGTTACAGTTTATGGAAGTGAAAATACTACAAGACATAAAATTCTGATACATTAATTATAGATTAATATGCAGCAAAAAAAAATCCCCGCTATACCGGCGGGGATTTTTTTTTGAAAAAACAAATATTACTTTTTCACCTCTGTATAAATAGCATTCAATTTTTCCTTTACGCTTTTTACATTCGTAAGCTGAGTTTCCAGATCCGCGGTTGCTTTGTTTTCTTTTTTTGCATCGGCAATTTGTGAGCTGAGTTGATCTTCTTTATCCTGGTAGCGGTTTACCTGGTCCTTTATCGCTTTTTGCGCGTAATACGCGACGAATCTATTCGGATTGGATTTTATTTTTGTGCGGATAAATTCCGCTCCTTTTACAACGTTTTCGTCATTAACTTTCTTAAGGTACAATCCGAACATATTGTAAAAACCAATTGCGGAAAATCCCGAAAATTCTTTGGCGCGCCTAAAGAAGAAATCAATTTGCTCATCACCTCCGTGCTCGGCATAAACATTCATTACGGCGTAAAGAATGCTTGTGCTCTTATCGTTCTCAAGTTCTTTTGCTTTGGCAAGAGCTGCCGCCGCGTCAATGGTTGACAATCCGGATAAAGCAGTTCCAATCACTTCAAGCGACTGATCGTTCATCGCATGCATATAAATATCCTTTAAGCCCGGGCCGCCGTAATTTTTGGTCAGGTACATCAATGCCTCTGCACGTACGCCTGATTTCTTGTCTGATTTTACAAGCTCTATCATCTTCGGCTTTAACTCACTTTCTTTCGAAATAGCATAATCACCCAGCATTTTGATCGCCTTTTCACGCAGGCCATAATATTTATCGTCCAACGCGAGTTTAATAGTTTCATAAACTTTTGCGTCTCTGCTGTTCTTTAATCCTTCAAGCGCTTCATAACGATCAAGGTATAAAGATCCGTTTGTGTACTGAAAAATATATTCGTCAAGACTTTTCTTTTCATTTTTTTCAGCAAGAAGCGATTTATCCGCGTCAAAATTTACAAGATCAGGTTTGGTCTGAATTCCTGTAATTTCATTTACCTGTTCCGCTTCAGTGATCCAGATTGTTTTCTGAATTTTATTGCCTCCCGCATAAACATCAACTCTCACAGGTATTTTGTATAATGGAATTCCTCTCGAGAAATCCTGTTGCTGCCAGGTCTTAACAAGAACTTTTCCTGCTGCAGCATCATAACTTGTTTCAACTTTAATTTCCGGATGACCCTTCGCATAAAACCACTGATTAAAAAACCAGTTAAGATCTTCACCAGTTACTTCTTCAAAACACAAACGGAGCATTGGCACTTCTGCCGGTTGAAATTTATGACGCTCCAAATATAATTTCAGTGAGGCGAAGAATGCGTCATCTCCAACATAGCGGCGAAGCATATTTAAGATCTGCCCGCCTTTGTTGTAAGAGTGACCGTCAAACATATCTTCACGCGCCTTGTAATCGAAACGGACAAGATCAGCCATCTTCTGCCTGCTTTCTGCAAAATATACTGAGCGGCTTCTGAATCCTGCCGCGTCTGCTTCTTCTCTTCCGTATTTGTATTCGTTCCATAAATATTCACCGTATGTGGCGAAAGATTCATTCAAAGGAAGATTGCTCCAGCTTTCGCAGGTTACAAGATCGCCAAACCATTGGTGAAACAATTCGTGTGCAATAACGTCTTCCTGATCACCATCAAGCAATTCGCGATCAGTACTGTAAAGCATGTCCCCATGAACAGTAGCCGTGGTATTTTCCATTGCGCCGCTTACATAATCGCGCACAACTATCTGCGAATATTTCTGCCACGGATATTGAACGCCGAGACGGTTAGAAAAGAATTCAAGCATTTCCGGTGTGTTTCCAAAAATTGCTTTTGCATATGGCTCATATTCTTTTTCCACGTAGTACCAAACATCTTTACCCTTCCACGAATCTTTTACAATTTTAAATTCTCCAATGCCCATCATCACAAGATAAGGCGCATGAGGTAAATCCATCACCCAATGATCTGTGCGTGTACCATCCTGGTTCTTTTTCTGATCTTTCAATAAACCATTCGATAACGTAGTGTATTTGTCTTCAACAGTAATATAAATTTCATCAGTCATTTTTTCATTGGGAGAATCCACAGTTGGGAACCACGCGCTGTTGCTTTGTGTTTCTCCCTGCGTCCAGATCTGTGGCATCTTATCAGGATCTTCGCCTTTCGGGTTTATAAAATATAATCCCTTATCACTGGAAATAGCCATACTTCCGCCTTTTTTCAGTTCATCAGGTTTTGCTTTGTAATCAATGAACACTGTGTATTTTTCATCTTTATTATATGTTTTGTCCAGAGTGATCTTTAAAGAATCGTTTTCATAAACATATTTAAGATCAGTATTGTTTCCACCTTTCACCAGCTGAACTTTATATATTTCCATTCCTCTCGCGTTCAGGAAAAGTTTGTCGCTGGAGTAGAAGTGAGGTTTAATATCGATGGTGGCTTTACCGAACAACCAGGAATTCTGCCAATCAAATTTTACTTCCAGTTTGGTGTGGATGATATCGCTGCTGCGTGTATTTGTTGCGCGGTAAAGTTTACTTTTTGGTTTTTCGGCGGGAGCAACGCTTACCGTGTCAAGTGTTATTACCGGATCATCATGGCGATGATTGTTTACTACCACTGCAGACTGGCTCTCCGCCTTTTTTGTCTTGCATGCCCCGAGCGCTATAATGATCGCGCCCGTAATCAGAATTGCTTTCTTAAACAT
>CBIHPU010000332.1:0-4827 GCA_966211935.1 uncultured bacterium
TTCGAATGAGGGATCAGTGTGAAAATAATCTCCAAAATTCCATTGCCACTTTACCGCGCCTTCCGATAAATCCTGGAACTGGATAAGCGGATTTAAAGTGGTTGCTTCGATTGAACTGAATGTAAATTCAGCCACCGGCGATTTTTTAATTATAACATTGTTATTTTGAGTTGTTGAAAAAGAACATCCATTTACAGAAGTCACAGTCAGTGTAACTTCATAATTTCCGTTCTGCTGATAACAATGTTGCGGATGCTGTTCATGAACTGTAAGCGAACCATCTCCGAAATCCCAGTCCCATTCAATAATTTCAGCGCCCTTGCTTGAGTCTGAAAATTGCAGACAGTTTGCAGAGCAGGAAACAGAATCTGACAAGTAAAAATTCACCGCCGGAGAGGCATGTACGATCACAGGTTTGGTAACAGTATCTGAACAACCTTCCGCAGAAAAAACCACAAAGGAAACATTATAAATTCCGGAACTGAAATATTGATGCGTAGGATCTTCTGAAGTTGAGACCGGACTTCCATCTCCAAACGCCCACAAAAAAGATGATGGCTCTTCTCCGTTCATCAGAATTGCATTGTTTGAAAATTGCACAGGTAAACCTTCACACACCGGGGTACTGGTAAAATTGGCTTGTGGCAATGGATGTACTACTACGGGTTTTATAACTGAAGAAGTGCAACCGTTGTCTGCCGTAACCGTTAGCGTAACATTAAATGTTCCATGCGCTGCATAAATGTAATCAGGACTACCGCTGTAATTTACCTGAGAAAAATTTCCAAAATCCCATGCAGCGGAAACAATATTTGCAACAGAGCTTGTGCTGAGATTATGAAATAAAGTCTGCTCACCAAAACAAACTTCTGTTGCGGAGAAATCCGCATATGGTTTTTCGGTGATGATTAAAGTAACCGAATCACCGGACGACGGACATTCAGAATAATTTTTATCAAGTACATTAAAAAAATATGTACCCGAACTTAGCGCTTGCAGAACTGTATCAGTTCCTAATATATTACCGTTTCCATCCAACCATTGAAAAGAATAAGGAGGTAATCCGCCTGTATAATTTCCACTCAAAACAATTCCTTCATTATTTTCGGTACAGATAATTGGTGGCACTGTTTCAATTTCACATGCAACAGGTGGAGTAAAATAAATTCTTATGGTATCGCACCAATAAAATAAATTTGAAACACAAGGACCGGCCAATGGTTTTCCGCAAACAGTAAAGTCGACATAAGCTGGCGCATCTGATTGAGAGTTCACAAAAACATTATCGCAGCCAGAAGTACAATTTAAATAGGAGTTATAATCTCCGGGATTACCGGGAAAAACTGAAGTCCAGGTAATAGTTGAATCCTGCAACAATCCTGAAGCGTGCATAGATGTTGAACATCCACTTCCTATTGTATCGTCAGGAGAAACTTCAGGCGCGGCAACTGATGTAATAGAATATGAATTGATATTATTACCCGGTTTGCAAAATGTAAGCAGATGCGGACCCGGACCATCAAGACAAATTACAGATCCAACAGGAACCTGCGGTCCGCAACCAATTTGGTAGAACAACGCTCCCGGCGGAACCGCTCCGGAAGCAATTTGAAAATTAATACCGAGTGCTTTTTCATCGATGGTAATAACAAACTCAATGCACTTATCAGGATCCAGTGTTCCGCAACAATTTCCATTGCGCGCAATTGCTGTAGAGAACCAGGTTCCATTGGGTTGTCCGGTTAAATCAACATTAAAAACAGGAGTAATTGAATCGCATGGCGATTGTGCTGAAAAGTATCCACCTGAAAAAATGAAAAATAATAATGCAACAGATTTGTTTCGTAAAAATTTTCTCATCCCTTCATTACTCAGTATTTCAAAAATACTATTGATGACTCGCAATAAGTTTGAGGGGAATCAATTCAACGCAGCATAATTATCACACATGAGGGTGTTAAGTGAATAACAGATAACAGCTAATTAAGATAACGAGGTAAATTCTCTACGACTACAAATAAAAAACTCCGGTGGTAAGCCGGAGTTAGTTAAGAAAGTTGGAAGTTTGGAAAGTTTAGAAAGTTTAGAAAGTTTCAAGTTAAACAACTTTCTAAATTTTCAACTTTACAACTGTTTAATATCTGTACTGGTCGGTTTTGAACGGACCGTTTTGAGATACGCCAATATAAGCAGCCTGATCAGATGTAAGAACATCAAGTTCCGCGTTTAATTTACCAAGGTGCAGCATTGCAACTTTTTCATCCAGATGTTTTGGTAAAGTGTAAACTTTGTTCTCGTATTTATCACTGTGCTTCCATAATTCTATCTGAGCCAGAGTTTGGTTACAGAACGAGTTACTCATGACAAATGACGGGTGACCTGTTGCACAACCAAGATTAACAAGGCGTCCCTCTGCAAGAACTATGATGTCTTTTCCATCAACAGTAAATTTATCTACCTGCGGTTTGATAGTATCACGTGACTTGCCATGGTTTTTCATCAACCATGCCATATCAATTTCTGTATCAAAGTGACCAATGTTACAAACAACAGCGTTGTGCTTCATTTTTTTGAAATGACGGTCAACAACAATGTCTTTATTTCCTGTTGCTGTTACAATAATATCGGCCTGTGGAATAGCATTGTCCATTTTCATAACCTGGTAACCGTCCATACAAGCCTGCAGCGCGCAGATCGGATCGATCTCAGTTACGATAACCCGAACACCCTGTGAGCTCAATGATTGAGCAGAACCTTTTCCAACATCACCATAACCAGCAACAACTGCAACTTTACCGGCAAGCATCAGATCAGTTGCACGGCGGATTGCGTCAACAAGACTTTCGCGGCAACCGTATTTATTATCAAATTTAGATTTGGTAACTGAGTCATTCACGTTGATAGCTGGCATTGGAAGAGTTCCTTTAGCCATGCGCTCATATAAACGGTGAACACCAGTTGTAGTTTCTTCTGAAAGTCCCTTAATGCCTTTTACAAGCTCAGGAAATTTATCCAGCACCATATTTGTAAGATCACCGCCGTCATCAAGGATCATGTTCAATGGCTCACGTTTCTCACCGAAGAACAACGTCTGCTCAATACACCAGTCAAACTCTTCATTGTTCATGCCTTTCCATGCGTAAACAGAGATTCCTGCAGCGGCAATAGCGGCCGCGGCGTGATCCTGCGTCGAGAAAATATTACAAGAACTCCAAGTCACCTCAGCACCAAGTTCAACCAAAGTCTCAATAAGAACCGCAGTCTGAATGGTCATATGAAGACAGCCCGCAATACGCGCTCCTTTAAGCGGTTTGCTTGCGCCATATTCTTTACGCAGGGCCATTAATCCAGGCATTTCAACTTCTGCCAGTTTAATTTCTTTTCTGCCCCACTCAGCAAGGGAAATGTCTTTTACTTGGTATTTCACGAAATTTTTCACAGTTGTAGGTGTCATGTTTTCTGTTTTATTTTAATTCTTTAATTGAGCCGCAAAGGTACGCCATAGCCTTTTAAAAGACAAATGCACAAGATTAACATAATACAATCTGTTAAACGATAATTGGCATGAAATCTATAACTTGCGGAAACCATATGACGGAAGGACCGGAGATAAAAAGTTTGCAGATAAGACAACTAAATTCTCATACGCGGCTGGCAATAATGCGATTGGATGAGTTTTCCGCGCAGGCTGAAATTCATACACGGCGGGACGCGGAAAAACAGGGAACAATCTATCTTCTCAGCCGACTCTTTACCGCGACAAAACCAGAATTAAAATATTTGCCCAATGGCAAACCGTACATGGATAACATTACAGGTGGAATTTCAATCAGTCATTCGCATAACCTCCTGGCTGTGCTTGCTGATTCGCAGAATGTGCATACAGGACTTGATGTCGAAATGATAAGGGATAAAGTTTTAAAGATCAGGCATAAATTCCTCTCTGAAAAAGAAAAAAAATTCATTCCGGCAGATAACGTAATCATGCATATCATGGCCTGGTGCGTAAAAGAAACTTTGTACAAAATACACGCGCAGGGCAAAGTAGATTTTGTAGAACATCTGCATTTAAAAGAATTCAGCGAAGAGGATAATGAGATCTCCGCCACCTGCGCAGCTGACACTAGTTTTACAAAAAAGATACAGATAGAAAAGCTGGATGGCTATATTCTGGCCTGGCCAATTAATTAAACAAAGGTGACAAGTTTATACAAATACATTCTTAAAAAAAAGAATTCAGGCAAAAAACAATTCGCTGTTTTGATTGATCCGGATAAGTTTAATCCAGGAGTAATTCACGTGGCAAATAAACATGGCGTAGATTACTTTTTTGTAGGTGGCAGTACAGTAAATAAAAAAGACTTTCTGAAGACCGTCAACTTTATAAGAAAAAATTCTTCTATTCCTTTGGTTTTGTTTCCCGGAGACGAGCAACAGATCAGTGCGCACGCGGACGCGTTATTGCTGCTAACTCTTTTGTCGGGAAGAAACCCTGAATACCTGATTGGTAAACAGGTGAAGGCCGCACTTACATTGCGGCGCAGCAAAATCGAAGTGATCTCAACCGGTTACATCATTGTTGACGATGGTATAAGCGCTTCTTCAACTGCAAAAATTTCGGGGACCAGAGGTATTCGTTTCAATGATAAACATCTGCTGCTCTCAACCGCCATTGCGGGAGAAATGCTGGGAAGTAAATTGATTTACCTGGAAGGGGGAAGTGGCGCAAACATCGAAATTCCCGCGGGACTGATAAAAAAAGTAAGGGAAAATATTTCATTGCCTTTAATTGTGGGTGGTGGAATTAATAATAAGGACAAGGCAAGG
>CBIHPU010000333.1:0-4819 GCA_966211935.1 uncultured bacterium
CGTTCATATGTGCGGCGGTATGGCAGATATGGATTCAATAATGAAAGTTGTAAAGGAAAAAAATCTGGTTCTCGTTGAAGATGCGGGCCAGGCTTTTGCGGCTTCTTACAAGGGAACTGCAACAGGCTTGTTTGGAAAAGCAGGAAGTTATTCTTTCGATTTTTTCAAAATTGCTACGGCAGGCGAGGGTGGTGTTCTTGTTACAAATGATGAAGAAACTTATATAAAAGCTGATGTATATACAGACCACGGACACGATCATGTTGGTAACAACAGGGGAATGGAGAATCATCCTTATCTCGGTTTCAACTATCGTATCTCTGAACTGAACGCCGCTGTAGGCGTTGCGCAGACAAGAAAAGTTCCTTCTATACGTGAAAAGAACAGAAAGAATAAAAACTTCCTGGTAAAAGAACTTTCAAAAACTGCAGGAATTTCTTTCGCGCGACTCGCAGATCCTGATGGTGACTCAGCAACATTCCTGAATTTATTTTTACCGGATACTGATGCTGCTAAGAGAACAGTTGACGAATTAAATAAGGCCGGGGTAGGAGGATTTAATTACTGGTTCACCAATATGTATCACTTCATCAATCAGTGGGATCATCTGAAGAATATGAAAACAGTTTCTAAACTGACGGTTCAGCTAACAGGTTCATCTCAGGATTATACAAAACTTTCACTTCCAAAATCACAGGAAGTAGTTGGTAGATTGATTTCATTCGGCGTGCGTTGTACCTGGACAGAAGAAGAAATGAAAACTCTTGCCGGAAAAATTTCTGAGTGTGTGAAGAAGGCAATGCAAACTGCACATGCTTAAATTGATTTTTTTAAAATTGTTTTGATGAGCGCAACAAAAGCAACAATACAGCACAAGAATTTTAAGAACATAGATAAAGTCGTTTATGGTCGCGGATCTTTTTCTATGTTGGAAGAGATCATCGAACCAAAAAGAAAAGAGAATGACGGTTTTTTTGTTTTTGTGGTTGATGAATATTTTAAAGGAAAAGAGATTCCTAAAAGAATTCCGGTGAAGGGAAATGATATGCTTGTTTTCGAGAACGTGGACAAGCACGAACCAACAACAGAACAGATCGATGCTTTACGCGATAAAATTCTGAAGGAAAAAGGAATTCCCGCTGGCATAGTTGGAATAGGAGGGGGCAGCATTATGGACATTGCCAAAGCTGTTTCTTTAATGGTTACCAATGAAGGTTCTTCAACGCTTTACCAGGGATTGAACCTGATCAAAAAACCAGGCGTATATCATTTGGGAGTTCCTACCATTTCCGGAACAGGAGCGGAAGTGTCAAGTACAGCGGTGCTGACTGGTCCCGTAAAAAAACTCGGATTAAAATGTGAGTGGACCGTTTTCAACCAGGTGATTTTAGATCCGGAATTAATTGCAAGTGTTCCTGACGACTGGTGGTTCAATACCGGAATGGATACTTTTATTCATTGCATTGAATCTGAAAGCGGAATTCTGAATAATGCATTCTCTCACGCGTATGCGGAGCAGGCGCTTAAATTATGTTACGACGTTTATCTGAATGAGAAGAGTGGAAGAAGCGCGGAGAATGACGATAAACTTATGGTAGCCTCATTAATGGGCGGATTGAGTTTAAGTTATTCAGAAGTTGGCGTATGTCATGCATTGTCATACGGACTTTCAAAGATTCTGGATTACAGGCATTGCTATGCAAATTGTGTGGCATTTCAGCACCTGGAAGATATTTACGGAAACGGCGTGAATGAATTTAAGCGTATGGTGAAAAAAAACAATATTACGCTTCCGCAAAACCTTTCCAGAGAATGGGATGATGATACTGTAACGAAGATGGCGCATGTGTCATATAATCTACCACACATGTGGCATCATGCTTTTGGAGAGAACTGGAAAGAGAAAGTTACTATTGATTGGATCAAGAGTTTATTTAGGCGGATGTAATTAAACTCGTTTTTCTCGCGGAGAAAACGGAGATAGCGAAGTTCGCGGAGACAGGTTAAATTTATTTTCTTTGTGTCCTTTGTGAATCCTTCGTGAACTTTGTGTCCTTAGAAGTTCTCGCAACGGCCGCAACGACGCAACGTAAACACAAACTCTAATATGTTCTAATGTGCCTTATGTGTTTCAAATAGCTCTTATGTATTTCACGCGAGGCTCGTAACGTCGCGACATGGTTTCACGTTTGGAACTTCAAACTTCAAACCTCAAACCTCAAACCTCAAACAGTTCTCTTATGTGTCTAATGTGTTTAATATAACTATCCATGAAAATCCTCGGAATAATTCCCGCCCGCTACGCCTCCACGCGATTTCCTGGTAAACCGCTTGCAGATATTCAAGGTAAAAGTATGATTCGTCGCGTGTACGAACAGGCAAAACAATCTGTTTTACTTTCTGAAGTAGTTGTAGCAACTGATGATGAAAGAATCTACGATCATGTTGTTGGATTTCAAGGCAGAGCTGTTTTTACGGCAGAGAATCATCCAAGTGGAACAGATCGTTGCTTTGAGGCATTGCATAAAGCCGGCGGCAAATTTGATTACGTGATAAATATCCAGGGAGATGAGCCTTTTATTGATCCTTCGCAGATCGATCTGCTGGCAGGGTTATGTGATGGAACAACCGAGCTCGCGACGTTAATGATTCCCTGCGATTCTCACGAAGTGTTATTTGATAAGGGTGAGGTAAAGATCGTGATGAATAAAAACATGGAAGCGCTTTACTTCAGTCGTGAAGTTATTCCGCATATAAAAAATGTTGATCAGAAAGAGTGGCATAAGCATTTTAAATATTACCGCCACGTTGGAATGTACGCTTACCGCAAGGATATATTAGAACACATCACGAAGCTTCAGCCATCAACATTAGAAAAAGCTGAATCGCTTGAGCAACTGCGATGGCTTGAAAATGGATTCAAAATAAAATTAGCTGTAACTCACTTCGATAGTCATTGTGTTGATACGCCTGAAGATATTGAGAAGGTATTAAGGTTAATGAAGGTAGATTGAAATTCTAATGCTATTTTTTCACGCGGAGAAGCGGAGATAGCGAAGTTCGCGGAGATAATTTATATTCTATGTGTTCTTATGTGCCTATGTGTTTTATTAAATTTCTCGCGGAGAAACGTAGATAACGAAGTACGCGGAGATGATTTTCTAATCTAATGTGAGCTTATGTGTCTTTGTGTTTCCCAAGATAAATAACTCCCTATGTTTCTATGTTCCTATGTGTTTCGAAAATAACGGATAGGTAACCTCAATACTTCTTCTCCTCCGTAACATTCCCATAGATATCATAGGTCTTCCACGTGCCGCTGCGCTGATCGTTTTTGTATTCTCCTTCGTACATCACTTTGCCATTCTCGTAATAAACAATGGTTTTTCCATTCTTTACGCCGTTATCAAATGAAGTTTCGCTCTGAACACCACCGCTCGGAAAAAATGCTGTCCATGTTCCGTGCTTTTTTCCAAAGCGAAAAAATCCGCGGATCTTTGTAATGCCATTATCATACTTCACTACATGATCACCAGTATATTCCGGTGCAGGTGGAACATTCGGATCTTCGAGTTTTGTTACCGTTTCGTTTGTCTCAACCTTTACGGTGTCTTTAATCTGAGTATCTGTTTTGTCTTCAGTTTTTTCTCCGCTGCAGGATAACAGGAGCGTTGCTGACACCAGCATTACAATTGCATTTTTCATCGTTTTCATTTTACTGAAATAAAATATTTAAAATTTATTTTATTTAACCCGACTCTACTTTTTACGTTCCGTTGTATACACAACAAGATGCTCAAGCGACTGACGCGCGGGGGAATCAGGAAGTTCCTGAAGAATTTTAAGGGCTTTGTCTTTGTAACGATGCATTACTGTTTCCGCATAATCTATTCCGCCTTTTTCCAACACGTAACGTATCACTTCTTGCACTTTTTCGGGATCGTTACTGTTGTTCTTTACAATGTTAATGATTTTGCGCTTCTCCATCCAGCCCGAGTTTGCAAGTGCGTAGATAAGTGGCAGGGTCATTTTCTTTTCTTTGATGTCTATCCCTGTAGGTTTGCCTATATCTGCCGTTCCGTAATCAAACAGGTCATCTTTTATCTGGAAAGCTATGCCCGTCTGGATTCCAAATTCATGCATCTGCTGAATTACTTTTTTGTCCTGCGTAACACTCGCTGTCCCCGCTGCACAACATGCAGCAATCAGTGTAGCTGTTTTCTGGCGAATGATCTCGAAATACACATCTTCAGAAATATCCAGTCGCCTCGCTTTTTCTATCTGAAGCAATTCTCCTTCACTCATTTCCCGCACGGCGTTGCTAACAATTTTCAGGAAATGAAAATCATCGTTATCCAGCGAAAGAAGCAATCCCTTGCTTAATAAAAAATCTCCTATTAAAACCGCGATCTTGTTTTTCCATAAAGCATTTACAGAAAAAAAGCCTCGTCTCTCATTGCTGTCATCAACCACATCGTCATGCACCAAAGTGGCGGTGTGCAACAGTTCGATCAGCGCTGCGGCGCGGTAAGTAGAATCGTTGATGTTTCCGTTTGCTTTTGCAGAAAGAAAAACAAACATGGGACGGATCTGTTTTCCCTTACGTTTTACAATGTATGCAGTGATCTTATTGAGAAGCGGCACAGAACTTTTCATGGCTCCGGCAAAGCGCGACTCAAATTCTTCCATGTTCTCAAGAATGGGAGCCTTAATCAGATCAGCAGCTTTTGACATTGGGAACGTACCTTCAAAATGTGTGCTTAAAGATACGTTTTAAAGAGAAATGAAAATGTTTTTTACAATTAGGGAACAGCTAATT
>CBIHPU010000334.1:0-4811 GCA_966211935.1 uncultured bacterium
AACAGGAACAGTATTAAGATCTTTTTCATGTGTATATATTATTGTTTTAGTTCTTTCACTTTGAATACGTCATTTTATTTTCGTTCCCGTAGCTATTGGATTCTGCACAGGATTATAGCTCCTTCTTGTGTATAGTATGTTTTATAACAATGATTGTTTAAGTGGAGTCAGAAAAAATAGTGCCAGTTTTATTGTGGGTCTAACAAATATAAAACAAATTCTCTTTATTACTTTCATTGTCATACTATGCGTAAGGAAGACTATATTTGTTTTTATTTTTTTCTTTAGTGAAAAAGTTCTGTTCTATAATTTTTCTTTTGTTTGGTTGCCTGGTTTTCGCCCAGGAAACCGGCTTTCTCATCCGCAACTATTCTCCAAAAGAATATAATGGTTTTAACCAGGTGTGGTGTGCTACACAGGACAGTTCCGGTGTTTTATATTTTGGAACTTCAACCAACATTATCACTTACAACGGACGGAAATGGGACAGGATTTTCGTAAAGCAGGGAGTTCCTATTCGTGCGCTTGTTATTAAAGATGGGAGGATCTATGTCGGCGCGGAAGGAGAATTCGGTTATGTGGACCGCAAGCCGAATGGTTCACCTTATTATGTTTCGTTGATATCCAGGTTGCCAAAAAATGAAACCGGTTTCACAGATATATGGAAAGTTTTAATCTGGAAGGATAAACTTGTTTTTCATTCTTATGAGAAGATTTTTATTTATGACGGAAGAGATTTTCAGATCGTAAATCCGCAGACTTCTTTCGCACTTTCATTTGTAACTGATGGAAGATTTTTTGTCCGCCAGCGTGAAGTTGGGATGATGGAGATTACAGACAAGTACGAACTTAAACTGGTTAATGGCGGATCATTTTTTAAGCAGCTTCCGGTTATAGCTTTTGAGAAAGATGAAATTAATAACGCTTTTATTGTTTGCGGAAGCCAGGATGGAATTCTTGTCTATGATGAGGCATCAGGAACAACATTACCGGTTGATGCATCCATTAATGAAAAAATAATATCCGCCTATCCAATTACACTGTCCCGTCATGGCCCCGATACCTGGCTCTTGACAGGTCGCTCAGGTTTTTTTGTGCTGAATTCCGATTTTAGTGTGCGACATGTTTTTAATAAGGAAAACGGAATATATGATGATGTTGTAACGGGCACATTCTTTTCTAACGACGGCAATTTATGGTTGACGTTGAATAATGGTATTTCCATGATCGAATGGGACGCGGATGGAATTTATCTTACTGAAAAAAGCGGATACAAGGGAAGCGTAGAAGATCTGGTGTTGCATAACGGAACATACTATATAGCGACCACGAACAGCATTTATTCAATGCCTTATTCATCTGTTTCTGCAGGAAAACCTGAGTTTACGCCGATGAATTGTGAGATAACCGAATATTGGGACATGCAGAGGGCGGGTAATAAAATTTTTGCAGCCGCTACCGCCGGGCTTTACGAGATTCATAGTGGTAAAATAACAAAGTTCAGCAAGCATTGGGGACGCTACTTTTTAATTTTTTCAGATACTCTTCCGGTTCTGGTTTCACTTGAGAAAAATTTTATCAGCGTTTTTGACATTAAGGAAAATGCAACTTTAATAAGAGAACTGTCTTTTCCAGGTGAGGAATTTCTTCATGGCCTTGCTGAAGTTAAGGACAATGAATATCATATTTGGGCAAGCACACTTTCGGGTAAGTTGTATCGTTTTGTGTTTGATAAAGATTTTCAGCTTATAAAACAAAGGATCTACACAAAGAGAAATGGCCTGCAGGCTCCTTTTCAGAATATCTATTCAGTGGACGGAAAAATAATTTTACCTGTTTCAAATAAATTGAACACTTATTTTCCGGAAAGGGATATTGATTCGAACTCGGTTTGTTTTGAGCTGGCGTTTCCTATAGATCAGGAAAAGGATCTTACACTTGCCAATAACTTTAATGGGAAGTTTTATGTTGGGATCACTTATTCAGCTTACGCGCGGAAAATAGAGAATGGAAAATACCGGCTCACGCTTTTTTCGCTTAGGCAGGCTCCCAGTGAATTTACAACCTATATTACCGATGATTCGTTGCGCACCTGGTTCCTTAATCCGGAATTTACCGTGCTGATAAAAAAATTCAGGCAAAAGCCACGCAAGCTTGAAATACCTGTAATGCTTACCTGGTTTCAGGCTGGTAACGACAGCAACCAGGTTTTTTATGGAAGGCCTGCAAACACAACTTTTGAATACAGGAATAATTCTTTTTCGTTTGAATACGCGTTGCCATACTTTACTGAACCAAATCAGACTTTGTATCGTTGCAGGTTAATCGGAGGTCCGGATACCTCGTGGACAACCTGGTCCCTCGCAAACCGGAAGGAATACACAAACCTTCATGAAGGCGATTATGAATTCTGCATACAGGCCAAAACTATTTTTGGCGACGTTAGCAATGAAAGTAAAATTGTCTTCACGGTTCTTCCGCCATGGTACAGAACTGGTTGGTCGTATTTATTGTATGCGATTTTATTTATCGGATTAACTGTAGGAATTGTTCGATTAAGTAATTTTCGTTTGAAGCAATCTAAAATAAAACTTGAAAAGCTGGTAAGTGAAAGAACGCATGAGCTGCAGGAGAAAAAAAAGGAAATTACAGATAGTATTAAGTACGCCCTTCGCATCCAGACCGCAATTCTTCCGCCGCAGGAATTTTTTAAGCGCCTTTTACCGGACAGTTTTACTTTTTACAGGCCAAAAGATATTGTAAGCGGAGATTTTTACTGGGTAGAAGAGATACGCGGAAAAAGTTTATTCGCGGCAGTTGATTGTACAGGTCACGGGGTTCCGGGCGCAATGATGAGCGTGATCGGTTTAAGATTATTAAACAGCGCTGTTAACGACAGGAGACTGGACACACCATCAGACATTCTGAATTTTCTGGATAAGGGGATTCACGAAACACTCAGGCAGGGTGACGCGGGAAGCGGAGTAAAAGATGGAATGGACCTTGCGTTATGCACGTGGGATAAAACAGCGGGCGTACTTGAGTACGCGGGAGTTTGTAATTCGCTGTGGCTGGTAAGGAAGAACATTTCTAAAACCTGGAAATTAAAGAACAGCAGGGAAGTTTTTTTTAATGATGATCTGCTGGAAATAAAGCCGGATAAAATGTCGATAGGTAACAATGCGGATCGAAATGGTGATGCCTACACGAATCATTATATCAAATTGCAGCCCGGTGATTGCATTTATATTTATTCGGATGGTTACGCTGATCAGTTTGGAGGTCCGAACAACAAGAAATTTAAATACAACCGCCTTAAAGAGCTATTGCTTGCTGTTTCGCATTTACCAATGGCTGAACAGGAAAAGATCCTTTCTGAACAATTCGATAGCTGGAAAGGCAGCAACGATCAGATCGATGATGTATTGGTCATGGGTGTCCGCGTTTAATTTTTTTCATTGAAAAATAAATATTTCATAGCTATTGTTCCGCCAGAGCCTTTGCAGAGCGAGCTGATGGCGTTTAAGGAACTTGTTTCCGAAAAATACAATTCTGCAGGCGCGTTGCGTTCACCTGCCCATATCACGCTGCATATGCCTTTTGAGATGGAAGGAAAGAAAGAAGAACGACTACTTACAGAATTTTCTTTATTTAAACCGGAAATAGATTCTTTTAATATACAATTGAAGGATTTCGGTTTTTTTGCTCCGCGTGTTGTTTTCGTAAATGTTGAGCCGTCGGAAAGTTTAATGGCGCTAAAAGATGTTTTTGTCGACTTTATGAAACGCGGATTCAATGTTTTTAATCAGAGCGATGACCAGAGGGGATTCCACCCACACATTACAATTGGTTTCCGGGATTTGCGAAAACCGCAATTTTACCAGGCGATGGAAGAATTTTCAGAAAAAAAGTTTGAAGCTGCTTTTAAGTGTGAGGATGTTTGCCTGTTAAAGCATGATGGAAAGCGCTGGCACATTGTTCTTCGCGCGGGTCTGGATAAATAAAAAACCCTGAATCACTGACTCAGGGTTTCGAAAATGATATGTTATTAATTAAGCTTCTTCTTTTTTCTTCTCCTTTACGCTTTTAACGGCGTCTATCATCTGCTTTACATCCGCTTCAGTAAAAGGATCACGATCTGTTGTGCTTGCGTCCCTGATCACGTATTTGTCGTTTCCAACGGATAAAACAGCGTAAATATGGAATTCCGGTTTGGTGATTTCAGATTCCCACGCAATCATTGTTGGTTCTTCGGCAAGATAACGTTTGAATTTGTTGATCTCATCCGTTTTAATGTCGCTTTTCACCTGTTCCATGTTTCCTTCACCTTCTTCAACAATAATCGCGAAGTTTTTACCGCTTTGCACTTCCAGCATGTAATTCTCTTCAATAATATTGATCGGTCCGCTGGTAATAGTTGAATCCGGCACCCAGATGGTAAATGGTTTGCCAAATTTGCTGAGATCAACAACGGTTTTACCTGGTGGAACCTGTTCTTCTTCTTTTTGTCCTCCGCAGGATGTGATGACAAAGATTGCAATAAAGAGTGTTATTGCGGTAATGATCGATTTTTTCATTTTGAGAAACATTAAAGTTAATACTGGCGCTAATTTATCTAATTTTTATCTGTTCTGCTTTTAAAAGCTGTTTCCGTTGCATTTGAATGCGATCAGAATTAAAACACGGATCACTGCTTTTCAACGGTTATTGACCTTTCGTTTGCTTAAATGCGTCAAATATGCTCAATTGAAAAAGAGTTTTCGTTTTTGATGTGGATGTTGATCTGAAATTTTTTATTGATTGCTTTTTTG
>CBIHPU010000335.1:0-4804 GCA_966211935.1 uncultured bacterium
GTGTTTTTTTATTGGTGGTGGAGATCAGGTTGCTTATTACATCAAATCCATCGTGAGCATCAATCAGTTCCACTATTGTCATTGCTCCCATCAAAAAGAAAAGTATGCCCGATATTTCTCCAAGTTGTTCAAGCAATTGCTCTGAAATAATGTGCGAATTATCTGAGGCCAGAATATAAAAAGTCCAGCAAAGCACTCCTGTAATAAGTGCGGTCGCAGTTTTATTGATATGAAGCTTATGTTCAAAGGTTATTGCGAAATAACCCACAACAAAAGTTATGATAATTGCTGTCATCATTGCCTCACAAAGATAAACATGTACAAATAATAATGATCATAAATAAAAAGCCCGCACCAGATCATTGGCGCAGGCATTGAGTATAAGTGCATGCTATAATCTTATTTCTTCTCTTCCGGTTTAAAATCCAAGGAAGCGGAATTTACGCAATACCTGGTTCCAGTTTTTGTCGGTCCGTCATCAAATACGTGACCAAGATGTCCACCGCATTTGCCGCAAAGTATTTCGGTGCGAACCATTCCATGAGAAGTATCCAGCTGAGTTATTATATTTCCTTTTTTTATCTCATCGTCAAAAGAAGGCCACCCGCAATGTGATTCAAATTTATTTTCACTGGAAAACAATTCAAATCCGCAGGCGGCGCACACGTATTTTCCTTTTTCAAAATGCATATTGTATTTGCCGGTGAAAGGACGCTCTGTTCCCTTCAGGCGAAGTACCTCGTATTGTTCGGGTGAAAGAATCTTCTTCCACTCCTCATCGGTTTTCTTAAGTGTATCCATTACAAATGGGTTTATCTGTTTGTTTTGCGTTACTGTTGTTGTGTCTTTATTTTCATGCGGCGCATTATTCTGACAAGAAACAGTAAACACTGTGAACAATGCAATTACGACAATTTTATGTTTCATGTTAGTTCTTTAAAGTAATAATCGCCGATATAACTTCTTACTTACAATATAATTCGCTTAGGCCTGTTAAAAATTATTTCAGATAAGGAGAGGCTTCCGCACCATACAAACGCTTCCCGTCTTTATATACGGTAATAAACGCGTCGGTAATTCCATCCGCAGTAGCTTGTTCAAGTAATTTTCTCGCATTTTTAAAATCTCCAAAGCTTCCAACTGTATAAATGATCAAACCTTTGTCGTTTGTAAAATTGCGGACCGGCCAGGTTTTAATTTTCATCCAGTTCGCCGCAATGTTGTCTGGAACTGCTTTGCTGTACACACCAATCTGAATTTTGTAAACAATACCTTCTGATGTCAGTTTTACTCCGTTATCAGCTGTTGGTACCGGATCATTGTTAACGCCGTTTGAAAAAACCTGTGCAGTTGTTGTGTTTGTTACAACAGCAGGAGAAATAACAGTTTCAGACGCCACTAAATTATTATTACCCGGGAACCTGATCGGATTCTCAGGAAACATTTTGACAAGTCCTTCGCCTTGTTTTTTCATCGCTTCCGCAACACTGATGCGCTGTCCGTCGAGATAAGCCGACACAAACGCATCACGAATGCCAAGCTGATTCACTTTAAGACGATCTGATTTTACTTTTTCGAGGCTGTTATACGTTCCGGCCGTATAGCGGAAATTTCCATTCGGCAGCGGCTCCCTGTAAACAGGCTCAAGATTCAATAATTGTTTTGAAGAAACTCTGTCTGAATAAACTCCAACCTGAACAGTATAAAATAGTCCGCCCGTCTTATTAATCTCAGCCGCGTTCAAAGGCAAAGAACTTTCCGGATTGGTTGTAACAATCGTGCCACCGTCAGGCACATTCGTATTCGTTGCAATTCCTACTGAAGTTGAGTTGTCATTTACAACAGTGGTATTGTTTTCCTTTATTAAATCCGCCAATGCAATTCGCTGACCATTTTTGTAAACTGCAACAAAGGCGTCTTTAAATCCAACTTTTCGCATATCGTTCTTCGCGGCGTTGGCTTCACTGAAATCAGTAAACATACCTGCCTGATAACGAATAAACCCATTCGGAGCTGTGGTTGCATTAACCGGGGTAAGACCTTTGAAAGTTGAATTAGGTACAGGAGTTTTGAATGCTCCAACCTGTACGGTGAATACTATTCCATCCGGCCATTTTTTATCTATTGGTATAGGATTCGCGTCATTGTACGCATTGGCGTTGCTTACTTTTAAACCGTTAGATGTAATAACACGGGTAGCGTTTGTTGTAGTTGTACCCGTCGAATTATCAGGATTACCTGTTGTTGTAGCGGTAGTCGTTGTTGTTCCAACCGTTGACGTTGTAGTCGTTGTTGTTTTTGTGACACCCGGGTTGGAATTTTTAAGCTACTCTCTTCATTTTAAATAATCTGCAAGCGCGTTTTTCTTTTCTGTTCTGAGCTGACTTAATCTCTTAAGTTCATTATTCAGCACTGTTTTTTTATTTTCATCTGTCGTTGAAGAAATTTCATTTTTCACCTGGAGCATTTCATTTTCGATATCTGAAACATAAGAGGTCCAAACCTGAATCCGTGAATTAACTGCTGCCTCATCGTTTTCACTTTCTCCAATTGTCTTAAGCTGCTCATCATAACGGGTGGTTGTTTCAACAAATACCTGCGTGTGAGCCGGAATGGTTGCAGTTGAATTATCGTTGGTACCACTCAAAGAAGGTGAATTATTCCCGGAAACATTTTTAATCTCGTCAAGTTTCTTTTGATCTATGGTTGAAGCATAATCATCTGCCAGCATTTTCTGTTCATTTGCAAAGGCGCGTGTGTTTGACGCCATTTCATTCAACGAATCTGCCATTTGTTTTAACCCGAGCGCTTTTTGTTCCAACTGAACTGCTTCATTCTTTAATTGCTGCTTTTTTGATCCCTCAGGTAGTTTATCTGCTTCAGTACGCTTTTCATTCGATAATTTCATGGTAGCAGTTGCCTCATCCATATATTTCCTGCTTTGTTGCTGATCTTTATCTGCGTCAGTAAAAGCTTTATTAGCCTTATTTACATAACTGGTGTATTGCTGATATTCCGGACTTTTCTTCACTTCTTCAATTTTCTCCGGACTTAAATTTGAAGTGGTTGTATTAGTATTTGTATTTGTGTCGGTGGTTGCGTTTACTGAAGCATTGGAAATTGTGTCTGTCTTATTCTCATCTGTTATCGATGCGTTGGAATCAGTGGTATTCGAATTAGAATTGCTATTGTTATCTGAGTTGACGTTGTCATTCCCCGTTTTTCTGGATGAATACGTTTTATCGTAAGCAATCACATCTCCGCCTTCTTACTTAACTATTGCTTTATTCACCATAAACAAAGCTGAATCCTGTTTCTCCAATGCAGCGCGTAGCAGTTCGTTCTTTGTATCCACATCTTTTTCAGTTTTTGCCTTGCCCATAAGAACATCTGCCTGCTTTACAAGAGCGGTCGCATCTTTTTTCCATTGAGAAGCATCCGGATCCTTTTTGTTGTCGGATTTTTTTTGAACGTCACTCAATTTAGTCTGGACGCTCTTGTACTCTTCTTTATTCGCCACAGCCAACTGCGTGTATGACTCTGCAGTCTCCTTTTTATTTTCTTCAAGTTTCTGTTTAACCTGCTCGTCATCAGGGGTGCTGGATGAATTTCCGGAAGAGGTATATAACTTAATAATTTTTTCCTGCGCAGTAATCATTTCATCTTCAATGTCCCCTGCGTTAGTATATGAACCCAACTTCTGCCCATCATCTGTCTGATTACTTGCCTCTGTAATAAATGATTCCGCTTTTTTATCGAGACGTTTGATCTCTTCTTCCAAACGTTGTGTTTCAGCAGTTACTTCCTGATTGCTATTTCCATTGGATTTTAATTGAGCAATAACTCTGTTGTTCTCACTAATCTGGTTCTCACTCAGTTTTATCTGATCTTCAGAAGCGTCTATTCTTTTTTCCATTGCCTGCTCCTCAAGTTTTTTCGCATCAGACAATAACTTTTCCTTTTCCGCGCCGCTCTTATTCTTGGCTTCATTGCGAATTGTTCTTGCCTGACCCTGAAGATTTTCAGCTTCTGAATTTGCCTTGTCAATAGCGCTCTGTTGTTCCTGAAACTGTTTTTGTTTCTGATCATCAACAGCTGAAACAGCAACAGGATTCGTCAATTTTCTATTCTCCTCTTCTATCTCCTGCAATTTTTTTAACGCATCCTTTTTCTGTTCCTCAGCCGCCGGATTAGTATACTCCACGTTACTTAATACTGCAACGGTTGAACTTTCAGTTGTATTGTTAACTTCATTTGTGTTGCTGGAAGATTTATTTTCATCAGTAACAGAAGTGTTGGAATTATTATCTGAATTATTATTGTTTGTTGAAGCCGTAGTAGTGGTAGTGTTCGTGATGCTTGTATTTACATTCGATACGTCTGTTGTATTGGTTGACGAATTCTGAGCAAGCAACTCTTCACGCGTTGGCGCGCTTTGCTGTTCTTTTTTTGCAACTGCAATCTGCATAAAATTGTCTTTCTTTTTTTGTTCCAGCGCTAAATTCTCATCTTCAAGACGTTTCTTTTCCACTTTATCCTTAGTTTCTTTCCGTGCAGCTTTGTTGTTTTTTATCTGTTCATCAATACTTTTGTTGTATTCACTCAACACGTTAATTTTTACGCTGTAATCTTCCTTTGCTTTTGCCGTATCCAACTCAGCAAGCTTTTCCTTATAGGCACTCTCTCTGCTTGAAAATGAATTCTCATCCGTACTGTTCACATCTACGGTTGAATTGCTGCTATTATCAGTTGTGGTTGTAGTAGTTGTTGAAGCAGTATTCGTGTTAGAATTATTGGCAATATC
>CBIHPU010000336.1:0-4797 GCA_966211935.1 uncultured bacterium
ACCCAGTGTGTCGAGTTTCATTATTCCGATTACGTTGCTGTACGACAGGAAAAGATTACTGTTATTTGAAGTAATTTTTGCGCCGTGACCATTGCCAACTTTTTTTTTCCATTTGACCTGACCACCGGAAGAAAGCTTACAAACAATTATTTCGCCCTCAGAATATCCCGCGCAAAAAATATTATCAAGCGAATCAATGGTAAGGCTCTCGGCTTTCTGCAAATTCTGCCCGCCTACACCTATAGCCCATTTAAAGTCTCCAAGAGAATCCAGTTTGCATACGAACCAATCGGAATAATGAGTTGCACTAATATTAAAAGTTCCAGGTCCCGGATCAAAATCAACAGTATTATTGAAGTACCCGCATACATAAACGTTACTTTCTGAATCTGTTTTTATATCATTTGCGAAAATATACATCGAACCTGAAAACTGTTTTGCCCAGATAAAATTTCCGTTTGAATCAAGCTTCGATATAAATACCTGGTTACCGCCGCTTCCGGTTGGCGTGGAAAGCAAATACTTCTCCGGACCAGGATCAAAATCAACCGTTTTGTACAATTGGCCCGTTGTAAATATATTATTCCTGCTATCAGTTGTAATTGACAACGACCAGGCACCACCATGATACACAGAATCAGCGGCAAACTCTTTAGCCCAGATAAATTCGGGCTGACTAAAAGAAGAAACAGAAATGATTAAGAAAAAAATAAAAATAATGTTTCTCATCAAAAAAATTTCAAACTAAGTTACATTGATCAATATAGTTTAGAGATAAGAAATCGTTCAACATATACTTAGGATAGCCGTAATGGTTACTGGTTCGACCGCCTTCGTGGTCGGTGTCATTTGTTTTATTGGTGTTATAAACGTTTGATCCCTTCAGGATCAAGAATTCATTGTTTGCGCAAGCGTTGATCCGGATAAACATCGTGACGGAATAAATCAGATTCTTTTCATACTTACAGTAAACCTGTTCTCACTCAAGAAATTAGCTTTTTATTAAGGATAATCTAAAAATATTTTATCCTTGATCCAATCGCCATTTAGTTTAAAACTCCGATCGAATCCAACACATTCGATAACTTGCTTTCACAGTAATCAAAATATAGATATTTTAGATATAAACTAAGTTTTGAAAAATGCTCGATGGCCAGCAAATAGTTGATCAGTTCCATGAAAAAATAAATTCATTGCCTGATGATTCTACCAAAGTGTGGGATATCATCAACTTCGCCAATGTATACGCCGATTCTTATGGAGAACTTATTGTCCCTTTGCTGGAGAATGGAATAAACCTGAGCCAACGTATCGACTACAAGACAGGTGAAGTCATTTGTAGATATAACCTGGAATTCATTTATAATCTCGCAAAAGGTCAATTTAAAAGTAATAGCTATTACGATCAAAGAAATATTGATGGTATCCTGGAGGATATAAAGGATGACAACACAGGTTATGTTTTTGCTTTATCGTTTAAAGCCTACAGTCATTGGTTCAAAGGTGAATTTGACAAAGGATTTGATACTGTTTTCAACGCTCTGAAAATTACACCACAGGAGCCGTCTACAAATCTGGGCTGGCTGAATTACGCTTTAGGGGTATTTTACTTTGATACAAAGGATTTCTATAACTCCGAACTTTATTATTCTAAAGCGCTGGATACTTTTGAGCAGGTAAAATTTACATATGGAATCGCTCGTTCAAAAACGGGTATTGGCACCATCGCTGTTCAGGAAAAAAAGACAGAAAAGGCTTTAGGATTTCTCACAGAAGCCGCGGCCGTTTACCGTGAACTTTCTCATTCGGCAGGATTGAGCAGGGCATTAAACGATTTGGGAACGCTTGAATTTCAGAATCAAAATCATTCCAAAGCATTAGAGCTTTTGTTTGAAAGCGCCAGGCTGCGTCTGAAACTAAGGCACTACCAGGGATTGATCACAACCTACACTGCTATTGGCGAAGTGTACGTCGCTAAAAAAGACAATGAATCTGCAAAAGAGTATTTTGGAAAAGCACTTGAATTTTCAATAACGGCGGCTGCAAGGCAGAAGCGAAGCAAGTTGCACAGGTTACTTGCCACTTTATATAAAGAAACAGGTGATATTGCTGCTGCATACGAGCACCTGGAATCATTTCATGAAATAAGTTCAGACTTAATGGGTGATGAATCCAGTAATAACATCAAAAGAATACAGACAAAGTTTGAAACTGAAAAAGCAGAACAATCCGCTGAAATTGAAAGATTGAAAAACGTTGAACTTAAACAGGCTTACGGGATCATAGAAAGCAAAAATAAAGACATTCATGACAGTATAAATTACGCAAAACGAATTCAAACCGGAATACTTCCATCTAACTCCGACATTGCAAAATGTTTCGACGACTTCTTTATACTCTATTTACCAAAGGACATCGTGAGTGGCGATTTCTACTGGGCGGTTAAAGGAACATCGCAAAGAACGGGAGATACTGTGAGCATTATGGCTGCTATTGATTGCACCGGTCATGGAGTGCCTGGAGCGTTTATGAGTATGCTTGGGAATGCTTTACTTAATCAAACCATTTTCGATCCCGGTATTATTTATCCTTCCGATGTATTGAACTATTTGAACAGGGAACTTCCAAAAAATTTAAAATCGGGAGAACAAAACTCCGATATTAAAGATGGAATGGATATGGCGCTTTGCTCTTTCAATTTTAAAAAAATGAAGTTGATCTACGCGGGAGCAAATAATCCCTGCTGGATAATAAGAGATAAAATAGTTACTGAATTAAAAGCCGACAAGCAGGCAATAAGTGCAAGTCCTGAATTAACTAAGGAATTCAGTGATAAAGAATTCCCGATCAGGAAGGGTGATATGGTTTATTTATTCACGGATGGATATGCTGACCAGTTTGGCGGACCGAAAGGAAAAAAATTCAAATACAAACAACTGGAGCAAAAATTAATTGAGTTGTCTGACAAGCCATGCTCCGAACAACACGAATCATTAAAGAAAATCGTTTTTGATTGGAAAGGTGACCTGGAACAGGTTGATGATATCCTGGTGATTGGAATAAAAGTTGTTTAAATGGATTCGCAATTGTTCGACCGCCTTCGGGGTCGATAAAATATCTTTTATTGCATGTTATAAACGTGTGATCCCTTCGGGATCAGTAAGCACGAGTCGACAGCTTCGTTGGCGCACGCTTGATCAGGAAACTAAGAAAAGAACTATTTCTCGTACGACCACCTTCGGGGTCGGTGTCATCATGTTTGTTTTGTGTTATAAACGTTTGATCCCTTCTGGATCAGTAAGCACAAATTAGTAGCTTCAGGTGGTCACGCCTTATCATAAAACAAACAGGAAAAGAATTATATCTTATTCTACCGCCTTCGGAGTCGGTTTCTTCATGTTGTTTTGTGTTATAAACGTTCGATTCCTTCTGGATCAGTAAGCACAAATTCATCTGGAATTCTACAATTACTTTTGATTCCTTCCGAATCTGTAATTTCAAATTCAACGACAAGCAAATCACTGCTTATCCTGAGGAAAACGGTAATACAAATTCACATCGTTTCCTCCAATTACTATTGATCCTGAAGGGATCACACGTTTGTAACTAAAAGTACCTGGGCATTCGCCGACCCTGAAAGGGTCGAACCAGCAAAACATAAATGAAACCAAATATTTATTTTTGGATTACAAATCAACTTCCTGTTCGCTTAAACCAGTCATTTTGCAATCGCTGAAAAAACCAGATCCTCAAGAAACAACGGTATTTTTTCTTCATCATCTTTTCCAAAATCGGTAAGCGAAGGAAGATTTTTAAGGTAATATCGTTGTGAATGCGCCATTTCTATAACAGTAGTGGCCAACGAACGCGCATACTTATATTTCGGATTAATCTCTTTAATTAATCCTGCAATTAAACCGCAAAGGTCCTTGTAAGGTTTGAACAGTTTTACTTTGTTATACGCCGCCACATTTTTTGTCAGGTAGGCTTTTGCGCCTTCAGAAATAACAATTTCATATAATATGTGGCTATCAATATGGTGAGTCAACACTTCGTCCTTTAGTTCGAACGATAAAAAACTTATAACCTGTTTAAGCCTGGCCTCCGGTCGCTTTAAGTGCCGCGTGTGTATCGTTAACCTGTATGCCTGCCAGCTCCAGTACCAGTCGAACAAATAGATCAGCAATTTGTGTTTGTTCTCAAAGTAACGGTATATGCCGGCTTCCGTCGTATTAATTTCCTTTGCTAGCTTTTTAAACGTAAATTCTTCAAATCCAATTTTATGAATCAGCAGGATACTCTGTTCCAGAATTTTTCTTCCAAGCTCCGTTTCTTCCGGGTCCTTAACGTAAAGCTTACTGTTCAAATTGAAATTCAATGAAATGTCCATTTCGGAATGCCTTGTAACAAAGGTAACAATACTTTTTATGATAGTATTACTATCTTTTACAATATTTATACTATCTTTGTGTCGTTAAACATAAAGCGATGCTTTTAAATTCACGGATCCCCATAACCTATATTCTGAATAAGATCAAGTTTGATATTGTAATAGTTTCTGCAATAGGCATTTTACTGGCTGCACTTACTCACAGATTTGACCTTCCAGAAATACCACTCACTATTCCGGTGTTCTTAGGTACGGCCATTTCAATATTATTATCGTTTAAGCTAAATCAATCTTACGATCGCTGGTGGGAAGCACGCAAAATCTGGGGAAGCATCGTGAATGATTCACGCAGCCTGGTTATTCAATTAGGCGGATTCGTTAATAATGATAACCGGACGATAAAAAAG
>CBIHPU010000337.1:0-4788 GCA_966211935.1 uncultured bacterium
TCTCAAAGACGCGGTCAATTTTCTTATTTGGTTCAATCAAAACGAAAAAGCTAACCACTTATTGAAACAAATGACTGCTTTTGAACTTCAGTTACTGAATCCTTCCCATAACAAGCTTCATTTTATTCGGACAGATTACAATCTGCCTCTTATCCGCGCAGGTATATATTCAGGAAAAGAAATACTATTTAAAAAATCTTCCCGTCTGCTGGTATTTAAAAAGGGTAAACTTTTTAAGAACATTCCATTTCTGTAACAAGGACATTTCCGTTAAGAGTTGTAAGCGTTCGCAGAATTTACTCTGAATTAATTTCATATTTTTATAATGCATTCGCATGAAAAATAATGGAAAAAGAAAAAAAATATTGTTATGAGTATCCGCGCCCCGCAGTGGCGGCTGATTGCCTGGTTATTTCCGAAGATAAGGGCAAAAAAGAAATACTGCTGATAAAACGTAAACACGATCCGTTTAAAGACAAGTGGGCATTGCCTGGAGGTTTCATGGAAATAGATGAAACTGCTGAACAAGCCGCGACCCGTGAACTGGAAGAGGAAACAGGAGTAAAAATCAGCCCGCAGAAATTAATTCCTGTCAGTGTTTTCTCAGCCGTTAACCGCGATCCGCGTACGCGACTAATCAGTCTCTCCTATCTCATATACCTTAATAAAAACGAAGTAAATGCAAAAGCAGGCGATGATGCCTCTGAAACACAATGGCACGATTTAATCAACCTGCCTGAAATGGCATTCGATCACAAGGAAATAATTCAATCTGCAAGAGATAAGAAATTGATCTCATGAACAGAATCGAGATCCTGCAGGGCGACATAACAAAACTTGAAGTGGATGCAATAGTGAATGCCGCAAACTCTTCCTTACTTGGAGGCGGAGGCGTTGATGGAGCAATTCATCGTGCAGCTGGTCCTGAGTTGCTTGAAGAATGCAGAAAACTGAACGGATGTAAAACCGGTCAGGCAAAAATTACAAAAGGTTACCGTTTACCGGCGAAGTTTGTAATTCATACGGTAGGTCCGATCTGGAACGGCGGTAAAAATAACGAAGACGAATTACTCGCGAGCTGTTACAGAAACTCATTGGAAATTGCCGCGCAACGAAATATAAAATCTATCGCTTTTCCGGCAATCAGCACAGGTGTATATCGTTTTCCTTTTGAACGTGCCGCTAAAATCGCTTATAAAACTGTTAGTGATTATATAGCAGAAAACGTGTTGCCTGAAAAAGTTATTTTCATTCTTTTTTCTTCCATAGAAAAAGAGAAATTCGAAGCCATTATTCGAGCTGAGTCTTAAATTCTCCAAAAAAGCGCTTTAAGCAAGGGCGAAAGCGTGTTTTTATACATAAACGGTAAGCGTTCCCCCCTTCTCTTTTTTTATTTTTGTATTCTGGATTTTTAATTCCTGCAACAATAAAATTACGTTGATACGACTCAATCAAATTGAAAAGGCTTACAGGATGGGCAACTCCTGGTTCCATGTGTTGAAAGGCATCAACCTGCATATTCGTGAAGGAGAATTCGTTTCCATTATGGGATCTTCGGGATCGGGCAAATCAACTTTGCTGAACGTGCTTGGCCTGTTAGACAATTATGATTTTGGTGAATATTATCTGAACGGACAGCTTATCAAAAATTTAAATCAGACCAAAGCCGCACAACTGAGGAATAAATTCTTAGGTTTTGTTTTTCAGTCATTCAATCTGCTTTCTTTCAAAAACGCGATGGAGAATGTAGCGTTGCCATTGTATTATCAAAAAGTTGGGAGGAAAGAAAGAAACGCAATCGCGATGGAATACCTTGAACGTGTCGGACTGGGTGAATGGGCCAATCACACGCCGAATGAATTGTCGGGTGGACAGAAACAACGTGTGGCCATTGCGCGGGCATTGATTGCAAAACCAAAAGTGATCTTCGCTGATGAGCCAACTGGCGCGTTGGATTCACAGACATCAGTTGAAGTGATGAATCTTTTCAGGGAAGTAAACAAAGAAGGAATTACGATTGTTCTTGTAACGCACGAAAATGAAATTGCAGCAATGACAGACAGAACTATTCGGTTAAAAGATGGCGTCATAGTTTCACTGGAAGACAACAGTAGTGAAAGAATTAAAAATGTGAGTTTGGAAAACTAAGGTTTCACGCGGAGAGGCGGAGGATGCGGAGTACGCGGCTGGCGAATTTGCAAAAAAATTGCACGCGACGATCGCAACGACGCGACGCGATTTCACGCGGAAAAGCGGAGGATGCGGAGGCGCGGAGAGTGAAACATCAAACATCAAACAGTAATGTTCGACAGAGACAAATGGCAGGAAATATTCGCTACGATGAGCAAAAATAAATTGCGCAGCGTGCTTACTGCATTGTCGGTGATGTGGGGGATCTTAATATTAATAGTCCTTCTTGCTTCAGGAAACGGATTAAAAAACGGAGCGGAAAATCAATTCAAACGTGACGCGATAAATTCAATCTGGATTGAAGGAGGCGAAACTTCTGTTCCTTACAGGGGAATGAAAGTCGGTCGGGGCATTCAACTTACAAATGAAGATGTTCAGATGATCCGCGACAAGATTGGCAATATTGACAAATTGAGTGCAGTATACCAGGGAAGATCGAACAGAATGATGAAGGTAGGAAAAGAAACCGGTGGATTTACAGTTCGTTCCTGCATGCCCGATCACGTCTTTCTTGAAAAAGCAGAAATCATTTCCGGTCGTTGGGTAAATCAAATTGATTTTGACGAATGCAGAAAAGTCTGCGTTATCGGCGTTCCCGTTCAGGAAGCATTATTCAAAACTGAAGATCCGATAGGAAAATACATTGATGTGGAAGGAGTACAATTTAAAGTGATCGGAATCTTTAAGGATCCAGGTCGCGGAGACAATGAGCGGATATATATTCCGGTAACCACCGCACAAAAATGTTACAACGGAAAAAACAATATCAACACCATTTGGATCAGCACAATAAATTCAGATGTAAAAGTGAGCAGTTTTATGGTTGATGAAATTAAACAACTTCTTGCAGCCAAACATATATTCGATCCAGCAGATCCACGCGCGGTTGGAATCTTCAATAACACACTTGAATATGAAAAAGTGATGGGACTGTTAACCGGAATAAAAATATTTGTCTGGATCATCGGTTTGTTCACGCTAATAGCAGGAGTTGTAGGCGTCAGCAATATTATGATGATCATTGTAAAAGAAAGAACCAAAGAGATCGGAATACGAAAAGCGCTTGGCGCTACGCCGGCTTCAATAACAGGATTAATACTCCTGGAATCAATCGTCATAACTTTTATTGCCGGAAGTCTTGGATTGATATTGGGATATGTTGCTGTTTGGATAGCGCAGTATATTGGGATTGAACACGAGTTCTTTCAGCATCCGGAAGTGGATTTTAATGTTGCGATCAGCGCAGTGTTTACAATTGTATTGGCAGGCGCGTTGGCGGGATTGTTTCCGGCAATGCGCGCATCAAGAATTGAACCGGTGGTTGCGCTGCGCGACTTGTAATTAATAGTAGTAGAAAATGTTTGAACGCGACAATTGGCAGGAAATATTTGCGACGATACGCAAGAATAAATTGCGTACGCTTCTGTCTGCCTTTGGCGTAGGTTGGGGAATATTCATGCTGATCATCATGCTTGGTGCGGGAAGTGGATTGCAGAATGGCGTAATGCAGGAGTTTGGAGGAAGCGCGAAAAGCAGTTTTTTCATGTGGACGCAAAAAACTTCCAAGCCTTACAAAGGCATGCAGCCAGGAAGACAATTCAATTTCAAAAACTCGGATATCGCCGCGCTGGAACAATTACAGGAGCTGGAACATATCGGGCCATTGAATCAATTGGGTGGTTATGAAAGCGGAAACAACATAGTGCGCGGAGTAAAAACTTCTTCCGGAGAAGTAATGGGAGAGTTTCCTGTTATGACAAAGATCCAGGAAATAAAAATTGTACGCGGCAGATTCATCAATGAAATAGACATAAAAGAAAAAAGAAAAGTATGCATTATCGGCAGGCAAATCGCCAATCATCTTTTCCCGAAAAATGAAGACCCAATAAACAAATACATTAAAATAAACGGTATTTATTTTAAAGTTGTAGGACAAACTATTCCATCTTCTGACGGAGGCGAGGCGCGTGAGCAGGAGAGCCAGGTGCATATTCCATTTACAACTTTTCAGAGCGCGTTTAATTATGGAGATGTGGTAGGCTGGTTTGCCATTACATCAAAACCTGGTATCACCGCGTCCGCAGCAGAAAAAAAAGCGTTGGAAGTTTTAAAAGAAAGACACAAAATTGCTCCGGATGACAGAATGGCTATTGGTCATTGGAACGCGCAGGAAGAATTTGAAAAATTAAACGGATTATTTTCAGGAATTGAAATTCTTGTGTGGATAGTTGGCGTAGGAACTTTGCTCGCTGGAGTGATCGGAATAACAAACATTATGCTCATAGTAGTAAAAGAACGAACAAAAGAGATTGGTGTAAAGCGCGCGCTCGGCGCAACTCCAATGCACATTATGGGACAACTGATAACAGAATCTGTTTTTCTGACAATGGTTGCCGGCTATTTCGGATTGATGGCGGGCTATTGGAGTATAGAACTGATAAACGCCATAGTTCCTCCCGGAGCAGGTATGTTCCAGAATCCTGAAATTAAAATTGACGTAGTTTTGCAAAGTCTTTCCATACTGATTATCTCTGGCGCACTGGCAGGATTGATCCCTGCGAAAAAAGCAACAGACATTAATCCGGTTGAAGCACTCAG
>CBIHPU010000338.1:0-4784 GCA_966211935.1 uncultured bacterium
CCGCGAGATTACATTCATCGGCATGAAAAATTTATCCGGCAACATTACGGCAACCGGTAACAGTCCGGTGGGTAACCGTTGTAAGGTTACTATATTAAACTGCGAACTTGTTTCCGGTTATATCAATTTTGACTATGATTATTTTGATATAACAACAGCCGCAACTGTAATTTCCAACGGAAATATTGTGATTCGCTTTGGAAGAATAATTGGAAACGACGTAACTGCAGGAAACAATGCAGCAACATTCAGCTCAGCCTACTGCGCAATTCTTTTAAATAACGATGGTGTTGCTACAAATGATTCAATAGTTGTCGTAGGAAACAAAATTACTTCACCAGCAAACGCTGTGACGTACTCATATGGAATAAAAGGAACATCTTCCAATCAGTATTATTACATTTCAAATAATCTTATCACCAATAATAATACCGCATATGTTTATGGAATCGGGATTGATTATACTTATTGGAAAAACTCATCACTTGGCAGAAATTCCATCATCAACAATACAGTAAGTACCACCGCAACCTATGGAGGGTATGTCTTCGCTATCAATTTAGGATATACATCAGCAAACACCTATGTTGACGTAATTAATAACCTTGTGCTTGCTCCTAACATTACTTCAGGAACCGGGTACTCAATAAATGGATTCACCAACACCGGAATGATCGGACTGGAATATAATTTCATGAATTCACTATTGTCAATTAATGGTATTCCGACTAACCCAACGAATGTTACCTCCAGCTCAACTACGCTCAATGCCAACGGAACTTTAGCAGGTGGCTCGGACGCAATTAACGGGGGCTCTCCGGACGAAGCATATTATGACATCAACCTTACCCGCAACGATGCAGGGGCATATGGAGGATCTTTTACGCTTGATAACTTCTTTCCTATTACCGGTTCTGCGCGCGTTTACTTTGTAAAAGCTCCAAGAAAAGTTTTATTAGGCGGAACACTTGATGTAAAAGCAGATTCTTTTGACAGATAATAAAGGATACGTTACTGCAAACAAAGTCATTTAACGTTCAACTTTATCTGTTATTATCATGAAAAAAAAATTAAAACTATTCTGCTACTGCATATCGTTCCTCTTTGCAACACAACTTGCTGCACAGGTTGCGCAGGCGGAATACTACATAGATACCGATCCCGGTCAGGGAAGCGGTACCGCAGTTACGGCGACAGACGGAAACTTTGATGCCATAGTTGAAAGCGCGTTCAAAAACGGAATCGCTGCCGGCACGGCTGGACTGCATTCGCTAAACATTCGTGTAAAGGATGTGAATGGAGTTTGGGGACCAGTTTTTAAAACAGTGTTTTACACTCAGGCTGCTCTCGTAACACGAACTACCAGTATTGCACAGGCTGAATTATTCTGGGATACAGACCCCGGACAAGGCAACGGAACTTCAGTTCTCGCGCTTGATGGTAACTTCAGCGATGCAATTGAAGCTTTACTAGCATCAGGAATCAGCGCACCCGCATTGGGAAATCACACGCTAAATGTGAGAGTGAAAGATCCGACCGGAACATGGGGACCTAAGTTCAGCACAATTGTAAGAGTAGAAAGTCAAATGGTAACAAGAAGCATTTCAGTTTCGCAGGCAGAATTATTCTGGGATACGGATCCGGGTAACGGAAACGGAACTCCGGTACTAGCGCTGGACGGAAATTTTGATAACGCAATTGAAACTGTACTCAACAGCGGACTGAACGCACCTACAGCGGGCAATCACAAATTATGCGTGCGTGTAAAAGATGTTGCTGGAGTATGGGGACCAAAGTTTACCACCGTAGTAAGAGTCGATAATGCTTTGGTTACACGAAGTATTTCAGTTTCACAGGCAGAATTATATTGGGATACAGATCCTGGTAACGGAAACGGAACTCCACTGATTGCATTAGACGGTAATTTTGACCAGGCAATTGAAACTGCACTTAACAGTGGACTGAATGCACCTGCTTCCGGTAATCACAAACTTTGCGTACGCGTTAAGGATGTTGCAGGTGTATGGGGACCAAAGTTTACTACAATTGTAAGAGTTGATAGTGCATTGATAACAAGAAATATTTCTGTTTCACAAGCAGAATTGTTCTGGGATACAGATCCCGGAAACGGAAACGGAACAGCAATGATTGCGTTTGATGGGAATTTTGACAATGCAATAGAAGTTGTTCTTAACAGCGGACTTGCAACACCCTCAGCCGGTATGCATAAATTAAGTGTCCGTAATAAAGATGCTTCAGGAACATGGGGTCCAAAATTTACTACGACAGTTAAAATTGACAGCCTTGCGATTATCAGAAATATTACCGTAACTGCTGCTGAATTTTATTTCGATACTGATCCCGGCTTCGGAGCAGGGATACAACTACTCGCGTTTGATGGTAACTTTGATGATGCAATTGAATCGGCGTACAGGTATTGGAATTTTTTACCGGACACCGGATGGCACACGCTGAATGTACGGGCGAAAGATATTTCCGGAACCTGGGGGCCCGTCTTTACTACAGCATTGCATTTGCTTCCCTGCACAACAGCGCCCGTTGTTGCTATATCACCAGCAAATTCTGCCAGCGTTTGTCCAGGTGATAGTATTTTATTGAGCGCAACTGCTGCCTTTGCTTCATATACATGGTTTGAGGGAAACACGCAGGTGGCAACAGGACAAAATTATTACGCAAGCACCAATGGATTTTACAAAGTGTATATTACTGACGCAAGCGGCTGCCCGGCTTCATCTGCTTTTACTCAGGTGACTATAACTCCCGTTACAGCGAGTATAACTGCGAACGGTCCAACAACTTTTTGCCAGGGAAATTCTGTTACGCTTGACGCAGGATCAGGATTCACTTCCTTCCTGTGGAGTAATGGACAAACCACTCAGTCAATTGTGGTAAACAGTGCTGGCACTTATACTGTCGTTGTCAGTTCAGGATCGTGTTCAGATACTTCTGCCGCAATTACTGTTACGGTAAATCCGGCGCCGCCAGTGCCGACGATTTCGATTTCTGGTGACACACTCTTTTCAAGTGCAACAACAAATATTCAATGGTATTTGAACGGCTCACCACTTGTGGGTGCAACTTCACCTCAATATGTTCCCGCACAAAACGGAAATTATTTGGTTACCGTAACTGATGCATCTGGTTGCTCTTCTTCATCGGCACCGTACAATTATTTGTCCACAGGAATTACATTAATAAACAGCAATTCTGAAATAACTGTCTTTCCTAATCCAATGAAAGAATATACCAGTTTCAATTTCAGCCCGAACTTGCTGAATGGAGATTATGAACTGTGCATTTACAATTCACTCGGACAGAAAATTGAAGCAACAAGAATTATCAGGAATAATATTGTGTGGCAGAAACAAAACTATTCGGCAGGAATTTATCTTTACGAAGTGTCTGATAAAAATTCCGGTAAAAAATTCACAGGAAAAATAGTAGTTGAATAACCTCAACAAGAGTCTGGCTTTACAAAAATCCTCCATCAGAAAAATTTTGATGGAGGATTTTATTATCATCCATTTTACATTATAACTCCGCATAAACCGTCAATACAAAAATTTTCACTCCCAAGAAAACTGATTATTTGTTGACTTTGCATTTCCGCCCCACTCTCCGTACTTTCGGAAAAAGAAAAATCATGCAAGTCGCAGTCTGGGATACTTACGTAAAAAAGAAAAACGGAAATGTAATGCATTTCGATATCATGGTACCTGATACTATGAAAGATTCAGCGGTTATTTACCGTTACGGAAAAGAATACCTTAATACTAAATCTGAATCCGAGGGAATATTGAATACGGAAGAATGCCAATTTTGTCATGTTGAAGAACCAACCGGAGAAATGAAATCGTCAATCAATCAGAAAGGTTATTTTATTCTTGAGATGGACGAAATACCCTCACAGCTTCCGGAAAATCCTTCACGAAAAGATATCATCATGCACCTGAGAGCTTTTTATCCTCAGTATCGTTTTGCTGACTTTAAAGGAAAATCTATTGAAGAAGTGAAAGCGATATTATCTACTTTGAAATAAAAGTCTTGTTCCTCAATAAAAATCAAAACCTTCTTTTTCCGGTTCAGGCGCTGGCCTTCTGTCAGGTTGTTCTATTTCCGGTTGTGTTTGCGGAATTGTCGGACTTTCTTCCGGTCTTATGTCAGGATGTTTCTCCGGCTCAATTTCAGGTTGAATTCCTGGCTGCGGTTGTATCTCGGGAACTGGATTTATTTCCGGCGGAATATTGGGTATAATGGGAGGAGCAACGTCAATATACATTGATTCGTCGCGTTGTGCATTAGTAATTTTCATCGTACCCGTACTACCATCTCATGACACCAGTTTAGTACTCTTCACAGTTATCTCTTTTTACGATCACTTGGTTTTCCTAATGTAATCGCAGATAAACGGTTCTTCAGATCGTTGATCATTCGCTCTTCTTCACGATTCGTTCCATGATAAGCGTTTGCGATTTCATTAACCAGGTGCATCAACACTTTTTTCATATCAGGATGAATACCAGTGCGGTGCTCTTCAACAAAACTTATGAATGATTCGAACGCGGATGGCACATCAGCTATTTGTTCATCAAGGAAATCAAATTCAGCCTCCGTATAGAATGCGAGATCTGTTCCGAATTCATCTTTTCTTTTCTCAATAGGAGCGAGCTCATTTGTTACCAGATTCTGCAGGGCCTTTTTTTCTTCGGGAGTAATTACTTTGTCAACGTCTGCAACCGCATACAACAGTTTTCCCAGTTCAG